>NZ_DBHHPX010000015.1:0-58946 GCF_057241865.1 Tractidigestivibacter sp. | reverse complement strand
TCTGTCCGCACGACTGCGCGCTCATCGCGGTGGTCACAAAGGCGAGAAGCACCACTACAACGCTTACCAGCGGCGAGAGACCGAGTCCCATGCACATGAGGACCACGATGGCAGCGGCAATCACGGCGAAGGTGCCGGCGTCAGTGCGGACGCTGCCGGTGACGAGCGACCCTTGACCGCCTGCCGCACCGTCCGAGGCGCTTGAGGGGCCTCGCACCCCACGCACGATGCCCGCAAGCTGCGGCAGGATGTCCTTTGCCACCACGGCCAGGCCAGCGCCCATCATGAGTCCCATGCCCAGGCTCTTCACGATGCCCTGCGCTGCGTCAACTTCCCAAAGCCCAGCGGCACTGCCCGCCACCACAACGCCAAAGTTGGCGAGAAGAGCCCCCGCAAACCACCAGGCCACGGCAGCGCCACCCACAAGGAAGCCTACCGAGACCATCATCGGCGAATTGTAGATGCCAAAGCTCACACCAGGGATGGGGAGCGTCGCCAGCATGGAGGGCACCGCGCCGAGGGCGTCGCGCAGCACGGCATAAATACCGGCAAGCCCCATCGAGGCGAAGAGGCGTCGTCCGGTCCTGCCGCCGGCCTCGGTTGCGCGCAGGGTCTGCGCCGCGGAGGCCCCCATGGGGAACTCGAGGTTTACATCAACGATGAAGTGCCGATGGATGATGGCGGTGGCTACGAGGCCCAGCCCCGTGCCGGCAAGGGCCACAGCAAGCATCTGAACAAACCCCACCTCGCCGGCGTACCCGAGCATCCAGGCGCCAGGGATGGTGAAGGCAAGCCCTCCCGCGACCATGGCGCCTGCGGACATGATGGTATGCGTGACGTTGGCCTCGTTGAGGCTGGCGTCTCCAAGAAGCTTGAGGAAGAAGAGCGAAACTATGGCTGCGAACACAATCGGCCACGGAAGCGCACCGAGTTTGAGCGCCGTGTAAGCCGAGGATGCGGTGATAACGACGCAGCCAATGCAGCCAATGACGACGCCACGCGCCGTCAGCTGTCCACGCCACGTGGCGTGGCCGGAAGAATTGCCCATGTTGCTCTCCTTTGCGTATATCCGCTCCCCCTGGCGGCCGGCGAATGCAGGCCGAGGAGTCGGGTTACCGGTGCCCGTGCGCCGGACCAGCGCGCGGACTTGGTAGAGTATAGCGAAAGGGGCGATCCGTCAGCGTCGAGGGGAGTACGCGTGGCAAAGGGCGAGCAGGCCGAGCGGCCAGTGCCTGTCGGCGAGGGGCACTGCGTCCTGGCCGTAGACGTGGGAAACACCTCCACCGGCTTTGGCCTTTTCTCGGCAGATGCTGGCGAGACGGACGAGCCGCTGGGGACCTGGGAGCTCACCACGCCCGCAAGGATCACGGCCGATGAGGCCCGCATGCAGGTGGCGCAGGTCCTGGGCGTGCTTGCGCGTGACGTGGCCGGGCAGCGCTCGCTCTCGTCGGAGCGCGCGGCAGCCGCCGAGCCGCCGCTCGATGCAGTCCTCTCGTGTGTGGTGCCGCCGCTTACCGAGGCGTGGTCGGCAGCGCTTGCCACGGCCTGTCATACGCGCCCCATTGTGGTGGGGCCGGGCCTCAAGACCGGCCTACGCATGCGCTACCGAGACCCCGCCGAGATTGGCCCCGACCGCATAGCCGACGTTGTGGCAGCCAAATCCGCATATGGCTCGCCCGTTGTTGTAGTGGACTTTGGGACAACCGTGAACATCGAGGTAATCGATGCCGAAGGTGTCTTTCTCGGTGGCATCATTGCGCCGGGCCTCGCACTTGGGGCACGGGCGCTCTCCCATGCGGCCGCCCGGCTGCCCGTCATCGAGCTGCAGGCGCCGAAGGAGGCTATCGGGCGCTCCACGCGCGAGGCCATGCAGTCTGGCGTGGTCTTTGGCGAGACTGCCCGCGTGGACGGCCTTCTCAGCCGCGTATTCGAAGAGCTTGGTGGAGAGGCCCGCATCGTTCTTACAGGCAGCAGCGCCAGTCGCGTGGCACCACTCATGGCCCATGCCGCCGAGGTGGACGAGACGCTCACGTTGCGCGGGCTTCACCAGCTGCGGCTTGGAGCGAACCGGCGCGGCTAGCGCCGCGCAGCGCAAGCCTTTCGGCTGCGCCATACACAACGACGGCCCGGGCGGGGTTTCCGCCCAGGCCGTCGCGAGCCTCCCATGCGCTTGGTGCCAGCGCTCTCGCCTGCGCTTCTCGCCGGCGCCTAGAAGTGCGGATAGAGCATGGTTGGGTAGGTGGTCACATTCTCCTGCGGGCCACGCTGGCCACGAACCTTGTTCACGATTGCCTGCGCCGTTGCCGCTGCGAGCACGGTACCAAAGAGCAGCGCAAGCATGATGAGGAACACGGTTAGGATGATGAGCGGGCTGGATGTGGAAATGATGGGCATATGCCGTCACCTGCGACTTTCTTGAGCGGCCTTCAACTTTGCACCTCTTTTGTAACACGTCGGCAATATTGTTTCAAGTATGTTACGAGAAGTACGGGCAATGGTCTCTCCTGCCGGCTTGCCGGTGGCTCTGGCCGATGCAAAGACCACGTGAACCGCGCGCATAATGCTAGTCGGGTGAGCGAATGGGGTACGATTTGGCTGCGGCGCATCTGCGCGCCCGAAGGGAAGGTTCTCATGATCATGATTATGTTGCTTCTCGCATCAGCCCTTGCCGTTGTCTTGGCGCCGGTCATGCTCGCCGTGCTGGCGGTCTGGCTGGTCTTTGCCCTTGTTGTGGGCATCTTCCGTGCCCTGGGATGGGTGATTGGCGCGGGGCTTCGGGCGTTTTGGTGGCTCTTCGCCGCGTCGCTCGTTCTTGGGCTCATTGGATTTGCGCCTGCCATTCTCCTGGCAATTGTTGTCGCCGTTGCGGCTTGCGCGCACCCCACGCGTGTAGGATGAGGGCATGATTATCATTTGGATTTTGATGGGGGCGTGCGCGTGAACGGTACGATGCTCCAAGGCTTCTCCTGGTACCTAGACGCAGATGGCAGGCACTGGCGTCGGCTGGCAGAAGACGCCCGGCTCTTTGCCGACAACGGAATAACTGCCGTATGGCTGCCGCCTGCCTACAAGGGGATGGCTGGGGTAGACGATGTTGGCTATGGCGTGTATGACACGTACGATCTAGGAGAGTTTGACCAGAAGGGCTCCGTGCGCACGAAGTATGGTACGAAGGAAGAGTACCTTGCCGCGATAGACGCCCTGCACGCGGCGGGCATGGAGGTTCTCGCCGACGTGGTTCTCGACCACCGCATGGGCGCCGATGGCACTGAGCGCGTGCGCGCAACAGAGATGGCATCGTACAACCGCGAGCAGCCCACATCGGCCCCGCGTGACATTACCGCTTGGACGCGCTTTGACTTTCCGGGGCGCGGTGACACGTATTCTGGCTTCAAGTGGAACTGGACCTGCTTTCACGGGGTCGACTATGACGAGGCCACCCACACAAATGCGATTTACCTCTTTGACGGCAAACACTGGAGCGAGCAGGTCGATCATCACGACAACGGCAACTATGACTATCTCATGGGCTGCGATGTGGACGAGATGTACCAGCCTGTCTATGACGAGCTCCTGCGCTGGGGCGAATGGTACCTCTCAACCTGCAACCTTGACGGCTTCAGGCTCGACGCGCTCAAGCATATGGGCCGGCAGTTCTTTCTCCGCTGGCTTCCTGCGCTTAGGCAGGAGTTTGGCAAGGAGCTTTTCACGGTGGGGGAGTACTGGTCGCCCGACCTGGGAGAACTCAAGGCCTACCTAGGTGCTGAGCGTGCCATGAGCCTCTTTGACGTGCCCCTTCACTACCACCTCTACGAGGCGTCCTGCTCCTTTGGTAACGTTGACCTGCGCCATCTCTTCGATGGGACCCTTGTGGGGTCAGACCCAATGCGCGCCGTTACCTTTGTTGAAAATCATGACACCCAGCCTGGCCAGGCGCTTCAGTCCTTTGTCCAGAGCTGGTTTAAGCCCTCGGCGTACGCGCTCATCCTGCTGCGCGAGGCGGGCTACCCTTGCGTCTTTTACGGTGACCTCTTTGGCATGCCTAATGACGGCAACATCCCCGCCGTTCGCGAGCTGCCTCTCCTCATGGAGCTTCGCCGTCGCTTTGCCTACGGCCCACAGCACGACTACCTGGACGACCCGGACGTTATTGGTTGGGCACGCGAGGGTGACGGGCGCCATGGCGGCTCTGGTGTTGCCTGCGTGCTTACCGATCGCGAGGGCGGCTCAAAGCGCATGTACGTGGGCGCTCGCCATGCCGGCGAGCGGTGGGTTTCCGTTCTTGGCGGAGAGTCTGATACCTGCGTGGGCGACGATGGCTGCGCAGAGTTCGTCTGCAACGGGGGGAGCCTCTCGGCATATCTGCCCGAGGATACGGCTGGCGTTCTCGAGAACGACATCGTGCGGTACGGCCAGGATGCCCCCACAGACTTGAGCTCGCATCTGCCGGTTCCGAGTGCAGGGGAGAAGCGCGAGGCAGACCGCATCAAGCGGGATGCCGATCGCTACGCGTCCAACCAGGCAAGCAGGTAGTCCACCACCAGGCCGTATGAGCGAGCCCCATCCTTTCCGCCAAAGCTTCTGAGGTAGGTGTCGTTGGCCGTGGTGCCCACGTCTTCAAAGGGGCCCTTGTAGGCCTGGTAGTGCTGCCGTGCGGCTGTTCGGTCTTGCAGTACAAGCTCAACGCCTGAGCCGTCCTCGCCCGCGGGAGCCTCTGAGACCACCCGCTGGGCACGCTTGGGGTTCTCTGCCAGCAGGGCGTTTACGCAGTGGTTGAAAGCGGAGTAGCAGCCAGAGTACGAGAGGCGCACGTCATCGCTACAAGAGCAGGCGAGAAAGGCCGAGAGGTTCGCCTCCCCTTCGCCGGCAGTGCCCAGGCGGTGGGCTGCCTCGTGGCACATCGTGAAGGGCAGCTCGGCGGTCGCGGTTTTGAGCGGCACGCTGGATTCTGCAGTGTCAAGAAGATACCCGTGTGGCCGCTGTAGAGCAGGGGCTCGTCAAAAAGCAGGTGCGACTTTATGGGTGCAGTGCTTCCCGAGAAGACCTCATAGCGCTGGGCGAGCGGGATATACGACACTCCGGCAATGCTTGCGAGCTCGTAGAAGTCCTGTTGGGGGAGCACCGTCCTCCTCGCGCGGAACCAGTGACGCGCGGCTGGCGGCTTGGCCCAGATAGTACGCGGTGACGCTTGCCAGCTGGCCCTCGCTGTGCTGAGCTTTCAAGGCCAAGGTCTCGGGAGAGTTCCGGCGCGTAGTGGTTGAGCGCCCATCCGGCGGTGCCGAGAAACGCGGTTGCTGCTATGGTCAGAGCTACCATCGAGAGCCAGGGGAGAAAGCGCTTGCGGTGGCGTATGCGATGAACCAGCGTGGCGATTGCCGCCACCACGAGGCCAACGGTGTCCAGTCCCATATGGCGAAGGGGGCTATGCTTGCGGCCGTTGCCAGGGCAGCCATGAGAGACTTTGAGAACTGGCAGTAGCCGGGGAAGAGCGTTGCCTGCAAGTCTGGTCGAGAGAAAAGCGAGGCGAGTGCTGGGCTGGAAGACACCGGCGGAGGCCATCGCCGAGGTGCTCGCCGAGGCGAACGGAAATCCGCAATGGCCGCGTTAATCCGCTGCCGGTTGTTGTCATTTTGCCAGCTCCGGCGTCGGCTTGACGCCGGAGCCTGCGTTTGCGCAGCCATCACAAGACCCCTTCGACGCCGAAATGACGTTGCGGAGTTCGTTCCCGCAGCAACTACGTACAAAAGCGCCCCTCCGTCATCAACGGTGCGCATCGCGCAGCTCTACCTGCAGCCGAACTCAATATCCAAGCGTAGTAAACTTAGAAAACCTTAGATTGCTTGTATAAAGAAACCATAGTGGGGAACATACAAGAATGGACCCAAAGAAGCCCAAAGAAGGGGCTTCCACCACATAGAAGGAGTGGTAACGATGGCTGGCATGATTCCTTATAGTGATTACGAGAAGGCACTTCGCAGGGCATGGCCGTTTGGAGCCTTCGACGACTTCTTCGCTCCTCTCGCAGCGATTAACGCCGATGATGCCTTCAAGATGAACGTCGAGGACGCGGGTGACAAGTACGTTGTGACTGCGGAGCTCCCGGGTGTTAAGAAGGATGAGGTAGACGTCGAGCTCAACGAGGGCAGGCTTTCCATTAGCGTGGACAAGAAAGAGTCCGACGAGGAGGAGAACAAGAACTACCTGCAGAAGGAAACCTCTGAGTGGCAGGCAAGCCGTGGCGTGTATCTGAAGGATGCCGCGACTGAGGGTCTCACGGCCAAGATGGATGGCGGCGTCCTCACCATCAATGTTCCCAAGCAGGCCGAGAAGGCCAACGTCACGAAGGTTGCCATCGACTAACAGCGATGCGTTTGCCCCTTACAACACGCAACGTGTAAGGTGCCCCGGTTTCGGCCGGGACACCTCCTTTTGTGCATCGCTGTGCCATCGCGGCTGCCACTCACCTACTAGATTTGAACGTATTTCAAAAAGCGGACTCATCTCGCACGGCTTAGGGGATGATACTCTCTATGCGATGGGAACCACGGCTTCATGCGGCGTCAGACATTCCGATAGTTGCCTTGAGGTGGTTGCCCGTAGAACCCGCAGGAGAAGGAGAGGCCCATGTCCGCGTTCACCTCCATCAAGGCCAAGGCCATCGGTGTTGCCGTCGACCAGGGAGTCAACATGCTCTACGATGACTTCGACGGCAACCTACCCAAGGTAGAGTCTCTCATCAACAAGTTTGCCGGCTCTGGTGACTCCATCAACGATGCCCAGCTCAAGCTCTTCAACATGGTCATGGGTTACATGAAAGATCCCACTAACAACTGGCGTCATCTGGTCGACAACATCATCAACAATGTTGACAGGGACGTTGTCAAAACCTTTGCGCATAACTTCTTCGTGAACTCCGTGACCATTGGCGGCGCACGCCAGCGCGAGGTCAACGACACCGAGGGCTGCAACTGCCCGTGGGCCATCCTCATGGACCCCACTACCCGCTGCAACCTGCACTGCAATGGCTGCTGGGCAGCCAACTACACTAGCGCCAACCACAAGGACCTCACGTTTGAGGAGCTCGACTCCATCATCACGCAGGGCAAAGCGCTGGGCACCTACATCTACCTCTTCACTGGCGGCGAGCCCATGGTGCGCAAGCACGACCTCATCCGCCTGTGCGAGAACCATCCGGATTGCTTCTTCTCGGCGTTTACCAACGGAACGCTCGTGGATGAGGCGTTTGCCGACGAGATGCTGCGCGTAAAGAACTTCATGCCCGCGTTTTCCATCGAGGGCTTTGAGGAGGCCACCGACTCCCGGCGCGGCAAAGGTACGTTCGAGAAGGTCACGCGTGCCATGGACATTCTCCGCGAGCGCAAGCTCCCCTTTGGCGCCTCCATGTGCTACACCAGCGAGAACTACGACTCCATTACCAGCGACGAGTACATCCAGCTCCTTGTCGACAAGGGCGTGCTGTTCGCATGGATCTTCACGTACATGCCTGTGGGCCTGGGCGCTCCGGTGGAGCTTCTCGCCACGGCGGAACAGCGCGCGGGGATGTATGACAAGGTGCGCAAGAACTGGCGCAACAATGTGCCCATCTTCTTCGCCGACTTCTGGAACGACGGCGAGTACACGGGCGGCTGCATCGCGGGCGCCCGCCGCTACATGCACATCAACGCTGCGGGTGACGTTGAGCCCTGCGCGTTCATCCACTACTCCGACTCCAACATCCGCGAGAAGAGCCTGCTCGAGTGCTACAAGAGCCCGCTCTTCAAGAGTTACCAGGCGCACCAGCCGTTTAGCTCCAACATGCTGAGGCCGTGTCCTCTGCTGGACAACCCCGGCAAGCTCTCCGAGATGGTGCACGAGACCGGAGCCAAGTCCACGGATTACGTGCATCCCGAGGACGTGGAAGAACTCGAGAGCAAGACGCAGGCGGCAGCTGCGGCATGGGCTGAGAAGTCCGCGCCCATGTGGGCCAACAGCCCTAAGGGCCGCCTGTCCGACCGCCTGGCCAAGGAAACCGGCGACCCAAACGCCTGGGTCAAGTACTGAGACAAGGGGGCAGTCCCTTTGTCTCATCCACGCGCGGCGCTAAGATATGGTCTGCTTGAAAACAGCGCCCTGCAAACGGGTGGCCCTTCCGAAAGGAACGTACATGATTCGCGAGCTCTGCAAGGACAACGCCATTCTCTCCAAGAAGTGCCAGCGCGCCACACCCGAGGACGCATCCCTGGCGCAGGATCTCATCGACACGCTGCACTCCATTGAGGATGGTGCCTGCTTGGCGGCCAATCAGATTGGCGTCACGAAGGCCGTCGCAGTCTACCTTGACGACAGCGGCGAGGCGCACGTGCTCTACAACCCGCGCGTCATGATGGGCCTCAACGCCACGCGTACGGCCGAGGGCTGCCTCTCGCATGACGAGCCTGCCAAGGTCACGCGCTACGGCAAGGTCAAGGTCTCCTACGACGAGCTTGTCGACGGCCAGTTCGTGCAGCGCCGCCGCGACCTCACGGGCTGGGAGGCCCAGATGGTGCAGCACATGGTTGACCATTGCAACGGCAAGCTGGTCTAGGGGGTGCCCGTGGCTAACGAGGACGAGAAGGTCATCGATCTTGATCTTGCGGCAGGAGAGCTCTTCTCGAGCTATCCCGACCTCCCCGCGCTTCTTGAGGAGATGGGAATCGAGAACGTCGACACGGGCAAGACCATCCCCCAGATTGCCTCTGAGCTGGGCGTGGAGACAAGCGTTATCGCCTTGGCGCTCGAGGCGTCTGGTTTTGTCGTGCATGGCTTGAAGCCCTCGGCGGATGGCTACAAGAGCCCGCTTGACGATGTGGTGAGCGTGCTCTTCGACAATTCCTATCACGGCGAGCCGCTGCCAGACACCCCATCGTCCGGCCCCATGCTGGCTCACATGGAGATGGCCATTCGCCGCGCGCAGGACGAGGGCAAGCTTCCCAAGTGAGACAGAGGAACCCCCCTTGTCTCACTTCGTAAAGAGGGCGGTGAGGCGGTCGAGGAACGACTGGCTCTGCTGGCTGTCATCGGTTGCCTGCGAGGTTTGGCCGTCTGTGCTAGAGGAGTCAGACGAGCTGCTCACACCGTCTACCACGTAGACAAACTGCACCTCACGAACATTGGTGTTGGCGGGGTCGACAAAGGAGTGCAGCTGATAGCCACGCCCGAGCTCCTCGTCAATCGTGTCCTGAAGCTCGTCGAGGACCCTCTCGTCCATGCCGTCAACAGATCCTTGTAGTTCGTCGAGACCGTCGGACAAAGTGTGGCTGCCGCCTGCTGCCTGAGAGGTGCCATCGGCAAGCGTGCCTAGACCGTCGTCCAGCTCGTGGGCGCCCGCGGCAAGGCCCTTCGCCCCTGCGTCGAGCTTGGTGGAGCCGCTGCTCAGCGTGTCGAGTCCCGCGGCCAGCCGCCCAGCCCCATCCTTTGCCGAGGAGGCCCCGGCAGCAAGCGTGCCGAGCCCGGCGTCAAGGCCAGATGCGCCGGAAGCAAGCACATCAACCCCGCCCTTGAGCCCGCCGCCCGTCTGCATCGACCCGGCCAGCGCGTCTACACCGGCAGACACCTGGTGCGCACCGTCGTTGAGCCTCTGGAGGCTCGTGACGTCGATACTGCCGAGCTGCTGCTGAGCGGCACCCACTATCTCCTGCGAGTTCTTTACGAGCTCGTCAGACTGCGTGAGTACGGCCTGAGACTGCGCGAGCATGCCCTGGATGCCCGTGCCATCGCCGGCACTGCCCTCAAGGGAGGAAAGCGTGCTGCTCAGTGCCTGCGAGTCTGTCTGGAGCTGTTGCGCTGCTGTGCTTACGCCCTGTATGCCCTGCGCAAGTGCTCGGATGGTGTCCGCCGCACTCTTTGCATCGCCGCTAGCGCTACCTGCAGCGCTGGCTGAGGTGGTGCCGGCGTCAGCTGCATTCTTCGCGGATGCCATGGTGCTCTCGACGGCGGACCTCTGGTCGTCAGTGAGCGTTGTGTCTTTATCGAGTGCAGCAAGCGTGCCGTAGGCATCCGAAGCGCTGCTCGCCGCCTGAGTTGCTGCGTCCTGCGCTGCTGCAGCCTCGCCGGCGGCGGCGCCTGCCTTCGTGGCTGCAGAGCCAAGCGCCTCTCCCATGCCTGAGGTGGCCTCCGAAAGATCCTCAAGGTCAGCCTTCACAGCCTCAGCCTGGGTCACGGCGGCCTGCCCCTCCTCGTCCATGCCCTGGGCGGAGGTCTGTATTGTCGCAAGCTCCTTCTGGATGCCATCTACAGATGTCTTAGCGGTGTTGAGCTTGGCGTTCATGCCTGCAAGCTGCTGTGGGAGCGTGCTAGATAGTGCGTCATAGAGCTGCTGCGTACCATCGGCAACCTGCGATGCCCCATCTTTCAGCGCCGTTAGCGAGCCGTCTTTCGCCTCGAGTGCTGCCCTGAGCTGTTCGGCACCGCTCGCAAGCTGAGAAGACCCCGCCTTCGCGCTCTGGGCTCCGGCGTCAAGCTGTGCGGTGCCGCCTGCGAGTTCGTGCCCGCCATCTGCAAGCTGCGACGTCCCGCTTGCGGCCTCCGCAGCTCCCGCCGCAAGCCCATCCGCACCACTTGCCAGCGAGCCAGACCCACTCGCTGCACTTCCGGCCCCGGCATTGATGAGGTCCAGCGTGCCTGCAAGCTCGCGCCCGCCAGAGTCAAGCTGGTCCACACCGTCTGTGAGCCTTGACGTGGCATCTGTGAGCTTTGACGTGTCGGCATCTCGTACGCTCACGTCCATGGAAAGCGGCATGGCGCTTATCTGCCAACCGGAGTACGTGAAGTCTTTGGCGTCACCCGTGATGTGCCAGTCTCCATTGGTACCAGGCAATAGCAGGTAAGTGACAAGGGTGTTGCTGCCTACCACGGCCACGGTGCCATCGTCGGAGTCGTCGAGGTCAAAGTTGTCGTTGGGGAAGGTGCCTTGCGCCTGCAGCATGAAGCTCTTGGCAAAGTCCGACTCCGGCGAGTTGCCATCCACGCCTGTGACCTTGAGCTCGATGTCGAGCTTGCCGCTCTTTCCAGAAAGCTCGTCAGGCGAGACAGGCTTCCCATCAAGGTGATACGTTACCTGTATGTCCCAGGGCAACTGCGTGGAGGCGTCAAGGTCTCCCTGGTAGTAGGTGGGCTCACCCGCCTGTGTGGTAAGGCTTACCGAGCCGTTCGCGTTGTCAAGCGCCTCCGTGGTCGAGAGGTTCTGCACCTTGGTATAGGTGCCTGGGTCTTTTATGGTCTCTGCGGTGGCCGTCTGGAAATCGTTCACCACGTAGATGCCGCTCTTCTTTCCCGTTGCGTCCGTGCGTGCGTAGACAATCTCCGTCTTCGCGCTTTGGGGCTCGCCACTCTGGGTGTTGGTGTCGGGCTCGCTCGGCTGGTCGTTCATTTCGTCGGCAATCGCTTGGGTAGCGCCAAACGGAATGCTCATCGAGACGCCCATCAGCGCGCCCATGGTACCCGCAAGCGCCTTGCGACCAAGGGAGGCTACGCCCTTCTTGCTGCTGTATTTCATGGTCCTGCTCATTGTCCTCACTCCAAACGTGTGTGGTGGATGCTAGGCTGCCGTTGAGTCCGGTAGCGTCTGGTTCGAACCCTTGCCGGACTCCTGGTAGAAGCCAATCTTGTAGCTGGTGTGGCACACAAAGCCATCGAGCAGCTGGAAGAGGAGCGGCAGTATGAAGAAGATTTCGATGACGGAGATGAGCGCACCACGGGCGATAAGCTCGCCCACCTGCTGAATCATGGGGCTTGAGACGGCAACCGTGATGCCCGCGCACGCAAGGATCAAGATGGAGCTCGACGTGATGATGGGCTGGGCGGTCTTCTCGACAGACTGGGACGCTGCATCCTTCTTGACCATGCGCTTGCGCCGTGCGAGATACTCCTCGGTGAAGATGATTGCGTAGTCCACGGCTGCGCCAAGCTGGACAGCGTCTATCACAAGGAATGCCACAAAGTTGATTGTGTCGCCCGCAAAGTAGGGTACGGCTTCGTTGATCCAGATGGAGACCTCAATGGCGCTCACCAGGATGATGGGAATCGAGATGCTCCTGAACATGACGAGCAGCACGGCACTAATGGCGAGAATGGAAGCCATCTTGACGGTGGTGCTGTCTGTTGTGGTGACAGACTTGATGTCTGCGTAACTCACGGCGTTGCCCACGAGCCTGTAGTTGTCGCCATAGTGGCTCTGGCAAAGACTGCGCACGGTATCCACCAGGTTAAAGGCGCCCTTGGACTCGTCGGGGATATTCGAGGTGAGCACGATGCGGCTCCAACCATTGTTGAGGAGCTGCTTAACCTGGCTCTCATCGGCAAGCTCGGAGGGGAGGGCAGAACCCGCAACGGTGGAGTACGAGAGCACGCTCTTGGTGGTTGGCAGTGTCTTTAGGTCATCGACCAGGCTATCCTCTTCTGCCCAGTTGCCCTCGGGTATCATGATGGCCCACGTCTGGGACTCGCCAAACGCATTGTTGATGATGTCGCCATCGATCTTGATTTGGGAGCTTTGGGCAATGTTTGCGGCCGAGCCATACGTGAAACTAACGGCGCTTGACGCCTTGAACGCAGGGACGGCAATCACCAAAGCGATGATGAGTGCAGGTACGGCTCCGGCACGGCATACCCTGGCCAAGCGGTTGAAAGATGAGAAGAACGGCTTGTGCGAGGTCTTCTCGACGGCTTTCCTCATGTTGTAGAGGATGCAAGGCATGAGTAGCGTAATTGAGAAGAACGAGCACACGATTCCCTTTGCCAGCGCGATGCCCATGTCGGCGCCAATGAGGAACTGCATGGCAGCAAGCGAGAGGAACCCAAAGAACGTGACGGCTGCCGAGGAGAGAATTACGGGGAAGGATTTGGTCATGGCCTTCACCATGGCCTCGAATTGGTCATCGGTATGCTGGCTGTAGCGACCAAAGTTCGTGAGTAGCACAATCGAGTAGTCCATCGAGACTGCCAGCTGCAGCACGCTTGCCACAAGCTGCGTGATCGAGGAGATGGTGCCGCGAAAGATGTTGGTGCCCATGTTGAGGGCGATGGCCACGCCAATGGTGAGAAGCATCACAATGGGGTGCAGGTAGCTCGTGGTGTTGAGCATGACCATCACGAAGACCACTATCACGGCGATGGTCAAAATCTTGGCCATGTCGGTATTGATGGTAGCGAGGTTTGCCGCATCGCTTACGGCCGAGCCATCGATTGCCACGGTCTGCGCGCCGGGGATTGCCTGCGCCATGGAGCGGATGGAACCTATCTCAGACTGGTCCACGCTACTGGTGAAGACGCACTGATAGAGGTACCCCTTGCCGTCGTACCACTCTTTGACGGTGTCTGCGCCAGCAACTTCGAGCGGCTCGTCTAGGTCGACCTCGTCGCCGAGCCAGGTAACGGAGGTAACGCCAGGCTGGCCCTTGAGCTGCTCGTCAAACGAGGCCGCATCCACTTGGGAGATTCCCGTCACATAGACTCGTGCGTTTGTGATGTCGTTGCCGTAGATCTGCTTCATGGCATCGAGGTCTTGCGATGACTTTGCATTGAGTGGCAGGTAGTCACTCATGTTGGCATCGATTTTCACCTGGGGGATGCACGCCAGGCACAGGCAGGTGAGTATCACAAAGACCGTGATGACCAGTCTCCTGTGGCGAAGCACTCCGCGAAACAGCCGCTCCATCTCATTTCTTCTCTCTTTTATATTGGCCATCTGTATGTTGTAAAACACATGGCTGTTTTCTACCCAGGTTCAATTATCATGAATGTTACAGAGAGACTTCGGGTCACCGCAGCATTCACTTCGTCCGGACTTGTACACTAGCTTCGTCATCTGTTGTACTTTGGAGGGGGCACGAATGGCAGAGAGGGCCATGAACAGAAATGCGCAACGCTCCATACGCCTGCTCAAGGAGGCGTTCATGGAACTGCTCGCCGAGAAGTCCTACCAAAGCATCACGGTCTCCGACGTGGCTCGCAAGGCAGACCTTAACCGTGGCACGTTCTATGCGCACTTTGACAACGTGGATGACCTCATGAGGTCTGTAATGGCAGACGCAGCAGACAGGATCTCGGAGTTTCTCTCGAAGGCGGTGGAGACCGGTTTTCTCGAGGACCCCATGCCCGTGCTCACGCAGGTGGGCGACTACCTCGACCAGAACAGGGAGCTCACGCGCAAGCTCGTAGAGTCGAGAAGCGTAGAGCCATTTGTCTTTGCGCTTGAGGCCCGCTTTCGCGAGTGGGTGCAGCGGCGCATCCCCGTGCGTACGCCGCAGGAGAAGAGCGCCAGCGCCGTGCTCACCGACTACGTGGCCGGAGGCGTGCTGCAGACCTACCGGTCATGGATCGTGGGAGACTGCCCTGGCGTAGAGATTGGGGAGATAAACAAGTACCTCTGCGAGTTTGTGCGCTCGACAGGCGCGGGGCTTCAGGGGCTGCGCCTGGGATGAAGCTCTAATCTTGCTGCCCGCTTGCGAGGTCTTCTCGCACGCTCTTCGCTCGGCTGTACCGATGCGGGTTGCAATGGCGCACAATAGACGCATTGGGCACACGAGACGGAGGCAACATGGAGACCAAGGACTTCACCCTGCATCACGACGGTGTGGACGGGGACTTTGATGTGACGCTGTACGGCACCGCTGGGCGGCCGATCATTGTGTTCCCCGAGGGGGACTCCTCATGTGCAAGCTGGGAGGAAGGCGGCATGGTCGATGCCTTGGCCAGTCTCATCGACGCTGGCCGCGTGCGTCTCTTCTGCGTCGATTCGGCCGATGGCTCCAGCTGGTATGCAGGTTGTGCTCCCGTGGACTACCGCCTGGCGAGCCTTGGTGGGTACTTCGACCTTGTCGAGAACGAGCTTCGCAGGCTGGTGCGCGACGAGGCGCCCAACACCGAGGCGCCCATCGTTACTGGCGCGGGCATAGGTGCGCTCAACGCGACCATAGCCATGCTGCGTCGGCCGGATCTTTACGGCGGGCTGCTTGCGCTCTCGGGCACCTACGATGCCGCATGGGTCGTGGGAGATGCCATGAGCGATGGCTGGCGTGCCTTCTCGCCCGTTGATGTTGTGCGCGGCCTGGGAGACAATCCGCTGCTGGTGGAGGCTCTGTCTGAGAAGCTGCTGACGTTTGTGTGCGGTACGGGCGCTGGCGAGGAGGGCGGAGAGACCCAGCGCACGCTCCAGGGCGAGCTTGCCTCCGCGGGCGTGGACGCGACCTTCGAGTACTGGGGCACAGATGTCGACCACAGCTGGGGCTGGTGGCAGGAAGAGGCCCGGCAGCTTCTCCCATGCCTGCTCGACGAGGGCGGGTTGCAGCGCAGGCATGCAGCTTCGGTTGTGGGAGATGCTCGTGCGGCTGCAAAGGCTGCGGGCGTGGACCTTGCCGGTGCCGGTGAGAGGCTTGAGCAGGCAAGGCATCACCTCGACGAGACGCGTGGCGCGCTGACCGCGGCAGAGGAGCGCAGCAAGGTAGAGCGGCAGTCTGTCTTGGGGCGCAAGAAGGAGGCGGAGCGCCTCGCCACTGTTGCGCGTGATGCGTGGGCTGAGAAGGACCGTCTTGCCGCACTGCTCGAGGATGCCATTAGGAAGGGAAACGAAGCCCAGGCAGAGGCCGATAGGGCCGCGGCAGAGCTCTCTTCTGCGGAGTGGATTGCGGGCGAGGCCGAGGCTGCCGTCGCGGGCGCGAAGTCCGGACTTGCTGCGGCGAGCGGCGAGGCCGAGCGGGCCAAGGAAGCCGTCAAGGCAGCGCGTGCGCGCGAGGCCGAGGCAAAGGCCAAGCTGCAGGCCGTGCTCGACGAGGCGGGCGCGGCGAAGCCGGCCACGGTGCCAGCCGAGAAGAAGCCTGCCGCCAAGCCGGCCGCCGCGCCGGCAAAGAAGCCCGCTACGAGGAAGAGGCCTGCCGCCGAGAAGAAGCCTGCGACCAGCACCAGGCGGTCCTCTCGCACGCGCAAGGCCCCTGGCAGCGAGGGCAAGGCCAACTAGGTCGCGCGCAATACACACGAGCAAGGCCATCCGCCGTCACACATTCGTGTGCGAATGTGTGACGCACGCAGGTCGTCACAGAAACGTCGACGATTGTGTTGCGGTCTGCAACACAATCGTCGAGTCACGGCCGGCCAGGACACTCCCTAGAGCAGCGGGTCAAACGCACGCGCGTACTGTGCGAACAGTCGGTCGAAGAAGTACGTGACCCCAAAGGTCGCATAGATCCGGTGGAGCGACGAACCCTCGCTTGCGTCTCTGCCTATCGCCAGCACGTCGTCGAAGATGGCGTGCAGCTTTGGGTCCTCGCTTGCCGTAACGATGACCTTGTAGGCGCGACAGCGCTCGATTGCCGCACGCTGCCTGCGGGCAAAGCCATTCGAGGTTGTCACAACAATGAGCAGGTCACTGGGAGTGAGCGTGTCGATGAGGCCCACGCTTGGCGAGTCTTCGGACACAAGGTGGACGATTTTGTCCTCAACGAGCATGGCCTGCTGGAACTCGCGCAGCGCCAGTGTCGACGACTCCGTTGAGAAGACCACGATGCGCTCGCACGTGTTGAGCGAGTTCACGATGGGCAGAAGGCCGCCTCGAGTGACGAGCCCGTCTATCTCGGTGTATATGGTGTCAAGGTCTTTGTGCAGGTTGCGGTGCTCATCCCTCTCGGCCCAGGCATAGACAAGGTAGTGGCGGCGCAAGGCGTTGAACTCATCATCGGAAAGTTTGCCCGCCTCCCTGATGTGGAAGCCAATCTCGCTCATGCTGCCTCCTGGGTCACTGGGTCGACAATCTGTGCAGACAAGAACAGTTTACGCATCGCGTGCGATGTTCGTGCCCGCTTGCCCGAACGACCCCGCAAACGTGATATAGACCGGCAGGCGTAGGTGCTAACAGGGCCTTGGTTTCGTTGATTCCCAAGCCGCCCGCAACAAATCATTGCGCGTTCTCTTACCATACCTACGATATCATGCCAGTTGGCTCTTAATAGCTGAGAATGAGCGCGCAATACTTGTCGGCGGAGAGGCCCTATCGGCACCACGGGCACAGCCGGTGTCGCGGGCCTTCTCGCGCGGCTGCAGGCACTGCCTGCCGCCACTTCCCACGGCGCACCTGCCTCCCTACAGGACCATCTCCGCCTCGATAACCGTTGGGTTCTTGAGCCTTTGGAACTCTGCCTGCTCTCGTCCAGGACCTCGTTCAAGCAGTCCGCGCGCGTAGCGGCGTCCCTTCTCCCAGGCGAGAAGGGACCAGATAAGAGCCTGCCTCCTTCTGCAAACGGTTCGCGAGGCAAGTGCGAGGCGGCTCTCAGACATGCCCCATCCAGAGAAAGGCTCGATCGCTCGGAACACCTCGGGTATCAGAGCGTCGAGGCCGTGCCTCTCGTAGAGGTCTTCGCTTGTTGCCGGGGGCACCGCAAGCCCCTGAGCAGTCAGTTCCCGGTTGCGACGCAGGTCACTATGACCTTCTCGCGCACCGAGCCCTGCGTCTCCCTGAGGGCTTCAGCCGCCCTGGCATCCCCTGGCGCCAGCGCGTAGGACATGGCTGTCTTGGCCACACCATCCAGGCCAAGGTGGCGGAGGCTGTCGTAATTGATGCCAACGCAGGTCTCGGGAACGAGAATGTCTGGCACGCGAGATGCCCGCGCTCCGGCGCGTGCAGGCTCGTCTGGCGCCACCTGCCTCTCGTTGAGAATGAGCCGTCCCATTCCGTATCCAAGGTACTCAAACGGAAGGGTCATGAGAGCTGCGGCCACCGCTTCTGCGGGAGACCAGGCGTTGTCGGCAACGTACTGGAGCATGCGTTTTGATTGCGCAATGCCGGGAAGGCCCTCGCATTGCGAGAGGGACCGCTCGATCTCCTCGACGGTCGTTGCTGGTGGCGTGCCAAAGGCTGCGGCTCCACCACGAGGATCCAGGGGGTTTCTCGAAAAACTGCCCGTGAGCTCGTAGCCGAGAAGTACCTGCACCTCCGGCTGCATGACGGCGCCCATCTCAACAAAGACGAGCTTGGGGGAGGCAATGCGAAAACCATTCCCCACGTCGAGGAATGCCTGTGCAGGGAGAGGGGCTTGGTGGATGACAGACGAGAAGGCCTTGGACCGGATGCGCTCACCTGCGCTTCTGTGCTTGCCACGGCAACACTAGACGAGCGCTTGCCCCACGCCTCGCGCGAAAGCCCCAGGCTAGAAAGGTCGACGCAGCTTGCGCTCCAGCGGCACCGTTTCTCTGGTGGCTTTGGCGCGGCGGTGCTCGTCCTTTTTAGTGAGGAAAGACCGTGTGCACGTCAGGTACCGTGCCACTTCTGATTGACCTGATTACAGCAAGCACACTGAGGCAATCAGGCGTGAGGTTCATGGGACCTCCCAAGCGTGCTCCGAGCTTCCCCAAAAACTATTGCGCACTATTTTACGGTAACGGTGATGTCTCACCAGTTGAGATCGAGAACTGTGAATCAGCGCACAATAACTGCCGTCAGCGGGACCCGGAGTCGGCTGGGCGACCAAGAATCTGCTGCCGAGACGCGCTACCATAGGGCCATCGCGGGCGCCTGCGGACTGGCGCACACAGGTACGAGAAGGGAAGCAGCATGTACGACTTCACGTTCCACGTTCCCACCACCATCCACTTTGGCAAGGGCCAGATCTCTCACCTCTCCGAACTTGCCCAGTACGGCAAGAAGGCCCTGCTCTGCTATGGCGGCGGCTCCATCAAGCGCAACGGCATCTACGACGAGGCCCTGCGCATCCTCGGCCAGGCGGGCGTCGAGGTCGAGGAACTCTCCGGCGTAGAGCCCAACCCCCGCATCGAGACCGTCCGTCGTGGCGTCGAGACGTGCAAGGCCAAGGGCGTTGACATGGTGCTGGCCATTGGCGGCGGCTCCACAATCGATTGCGCCAAGGTGGTCGCGGCAGGTGCCCGCTACGACGGTGACCCTTGGGACCTGGTGATTCATCCTGATAAGATCGCCGCCGCGCTCCCCATCTTCTCGGTGCTCACGCTCTCTGCCACCGGCTCCGAGATGGACGCGTTCGCCGTGATTTCGGACATGAGCAAAAACGAGAAGTGGGGCACTGCTGCCGAGTGCCTCAAGCCCACGATGTCCGTGCTTGACCCCACCTACACCTTTACCGTCTCGCGCCGCCAGACGGCAGCGGGCACGGCGGACATGATGAGCCACACGTTCGAGAACTACTTCACCATGGAGCTAGGTGCCTATGTCCAGCAGCGCATGGCCGAGGGGCTTCTTCGCACGATGGTTCACTACGGCCCTGTGGCGCTTGAGGAGCCGGACAACTACGAGGCCCGCGCCAACCTCATGTGGGCGGCCTCGCATGCCATTAACGGCCTGGTAAACGCTGGCGCGGCCAACGCATGGTGCGTGCACCCCATGGAGCACGAACTCTCCGCGTTCTACGACATCACCCACGGCGAGGGCCTGGCCATCCTCACACCCGCGTGGATGGAGCACGTGCTCTCCGTCAAGACCGCGCCCATGTTTGCGACGTACGGTCGCAACGTCTGGGGCCTTCAGGGCACAGATGACATGTCCGTCGCACGTGATGCCATCGCAAAGACCCGCGAGTTCTTCTTTGCCACTATGGGCATGCCGGCCGACCTGCGTGCTGTTGGCATTGATGACGAGAAGAACTTCCGCGTGATGGCCGAGAAGGCCGCCGCTGGCAGCAAGGGTAGCTTCGTTCCCCTCACGGCCGATGACATCGTGGAGATCTATCGCGCGGCGCTCTAACATCAGCGCGGAAGGCGTTCGCAGCAAGCGCCCCTCCCGGCACTGGCCGAGAGGGGCGCGTTGCATTGGGCGGACTAAGGCAGACCAGGGCCCTGCAGCACTGCTCCCTACAGTACGGCGCCCTTGTAGTTGGCCTCGTAGGCGCCAGAGAACCCCAGCTCGAAGGCAGCTCCGTCGTAGGTCTGGAGGTTGGGGTTTCTCCCCGCGCCCCAGCACCCAAAGGCCCAGGTGCCGTACTCGTCTATGGTGCGCTGCGAGTAGGACATGAGTTCTGCCCTCAGGCGAGACTCGTACGATGGCGAGCCAGGCCGGTCCTCCTCGGATATGAGGGCCCCCAGGCGAGAGGTGAAGCGTGGGACGGTCTCCCGCGCGCGAACCTCCCAGATGAGCGAGAGCTTGGCGACGAGGTCGACCCGCTCGCAGAACTCGTAGGGCTTGGGCGGCAGCATGAGATGGGCGTCGGGACGGTATGAGGTGCCAAAGAGATAGGCAGCCCGCTCCAGCACGATGGACTTCTCGCATGCACGGGCGTTCTCGAGGTCCTGTAGGTATGCCTCTAGGAGAGGCTCCGGCCACAAGGCAAGCTGAGACGAGCGAAAGCGGTTGAGCACCAGTCCCAGCGACTCGGCATTGCACGGTGGGCTAGGCTCCTGGAGCGCGCGCTCGAAATCCTCGTCCTCCCGGCTGAGCACGGTCTCGACAAGCTCGGAAACAGACATGAGCCTCGCCTCCTTAAAGGGTGACGTGTTCGCAGTGAGAGAAAGGGGCGCCAGCCGAGCTGGCGCCCCGTGGGGGAGTGTCACGTTTTGTGCGGGGTGGCCCCTACTCGCCCTCGACCTTGCCGGGGAGCAGCAGTGCCGAGATGGTCGATACCACGTACGCGCCGATGCCAAAGTAGAGCGCGGGCACGTAGGACTGGAAGGTGTCGAACAGGAAGGCGCCCATGAAGGTGCCGAACGACGGGCCGATGCCCATGATGATGAGCGTGGCGAGGCCCCAGATCTTGCCGAGGGAGGCGCCACCGAAGACGGTGCCGGCGTAGCCCGCAGCGCCGCCGGGCTCGATGCCCCAGTACACGGCGAGAAGGACCATGCCGATGACGACGACGGGCAGGCTGCCAGAGAGGGCGAGGAGCACGCCCGCGATGCCGAAGAGCGGGGAGATGACGAGCATCATGCGGCGGGCCGGGCGCTCGACGCCCATCTTCTTGACGAGCGCATCGGACGCCTTGCCGGTGAGCGGCATGGTGAAGATGCCCGCGAGACCGATGACCATGTAGATTACGTTGGCGAGGGGCATCCCCAGGAGCGACGGCTGCGTCCAGCCGAGGTCCACGGTGAAGTAGCGCACGATCTGCGACCAGATGAGGAACTCGCCCATCACGGCGAACATGAAAGCGAAGATGTCGCACCAGAGGGCGCGGGTCCTGAAGGCCTCGCCGAGAGTCCAGACCTTGGCGGGCTTGGCCTTGGTGCCCTTCTTGGGGAGGGAGTCCAGGCCGAAGGGCTTCGCGCCGACCTTGTCCGGCATGGGCTTGGCGACGGAGGCGGCGATGAGGAGCATGACCGCCATGATCACGGAGAGGACCTTCATGCCCATCGACCAGCCGGCGGTCTTGAGGACCGGGGAGACAACGATGGTGAGTAGCAGCTGCGCCATCGGGGCGCCCATGAAGGCGAGGCCCCACTTGGTACCGTACTCGGTTCCCACGTACCACTTGCGGCAGGAGATTGTGGACGAGACCCACAGCATGCCCGTGCCCACGCCGGCGAAGATGCCATAGGTCACGAGGTACACCGGGAACGACCAGCTCGCGCCCTCGGGGATGAAGGACGTGAGGAAGAAGCCGAGGAAGCAGCAGGCCGCGCCTATCGTGTAGGCGGGCTTGGTGCCCCTCTTGTCGATGAGGCCGCCCGAGAAGTAGGCGGTGATGGCGTAGAAGGTCATCATGAAGCAGTAGCCGAGCGAGGCCTGCGTCGAGGTCCAGCTCATGCCCTCCATGAGGGAGGACTGCATGATCGAGAACGAGGAGCGGTAGCCGAAGAGGCAGAAGACCGCGAGCCAGGCGGCGATGACGGTGCAGGTGCCGTACTTCTTCGCCGTCTCCTTGGTGATTTGCTCGGTCGTTGGCTCCTTGCCGGTCTCGCCGGACGTCACTGTTTGAGCAGCAGACATGGAAGCCACCAATCTGTTGAGAGGTATTGAGTCCGAGAAAAAACGTCCCGGGGAGCCATGGTTCCCCGGGACAAGATCCAATCCCTAGGGTTGGAGCATATGGGTGGTGCAGGTGAAGCTACGCTTCGACCTTCTCGGCCGCACCGCACTCGAACTTCTCGCAGTTCTTGGCGCCGTTGTCGGCAAATGCCCAGAACTTGTCCTCAAAGCCCGTGCAGGTTCCCATGTTCTGTTCGCCGGCCTGGTAGTGGCTGCAGAACTTGCACTTGAAGCCGGGGGTGAACTTGGGGCAGGTGGGCGTGTCGATCTGGACGGTGATGTCACCGTTGGCGTGGCAGATGCCCTTGGCCACGTCGATGGGGACGTAGTTTGCGCAATCAGAGTGCTTGCACATTGTGGAATTCCTTTCTCGAGAAGGTCGTGGGAGTGCGTAGCTGGACTAGATGGACTCGTACTCGGTACGGGCGATGACCTCGTCCTGGATGGGCTTGCCGATCTCGACCCAGTACTGAGTGAAGCCAGCGACGCGGATGAGCAGGGTGCGGTAGTTCTCGGGGTGAGCCTGGGCCTTCTTGAGCACGCGGGAGTCCACGATGTTGTACTGAATGTGGAAGCCGCCCTTGCGCATGTAGGCGCGGGTGAGGTCCAGGAGCTTGCGGGAGCCCTCAATGCCCTTGGTGGCGCTGGGGTGAATCTTGAGGTTCATCTGGGAGTTCTGCGACATGGCGTGATCCCAGCCCGTCGCGGACTCGAAGAGGGCGTACTGGCCATGGGTGTCGGTGCCGGGGTAGGCGGACATCGAGGCGTCGGCGAACGTTGTGCCCTCGAGACGGCCATCTGCGGTAGCGCCGGTGACGGCGCCCTCGGGGCCGTGCGTGGAGACGGACATCTGGCACACGTAGAGGGGCTCGGCGTACAGGGACTCGAACTTATGCGGCATCTCCTCGCAGAACCAGTGCTCCCAGTCGTAGAGCATGTCGTCGACATAGGGCTTGTCGTTGCCGTACTTGGGCGCACGCAGGCAGTCCGCGTGAATCTCGTCGTAACGGCCGTCATCGTCGTCGCGCTTCTCCTGGTCCTTCAGGGACTCGGAGCCGACCTCCTTGGACGTCTTGTAGCCAAAGTTGTGGTCGAGAGCGTCCTTGAGCTGGTCGAGCGTGTAATTCTTGTCGTCGTAGACAAGCTTCTTGATGGCTGCGAACGAGTTGATCTGGTTGCACATGCCGCAGCACTCGATGTTGAACGTGGCGTTGTAGCGATACCCCTTCTGGGCGATGCCAAGGCCGCGCTCGAGGCAGTTGGGCTTGAGCAGCGAGTTGACCATCGACGGCGTGAACTTGCGCCAGACGTCGTGCTGGATGTTCATGCACTTGTTGAGGACCTCGACGGACTTCTCGTAGTACTTCTTGTACTGGTCGACGAGTTCGTCGAACGTGTCGAAGGTGCGGTTGTGCGGCTCGAAGACCTGGAGGCCGGTACGATGGTCAAAGCCGTTGTTGAGCGTGAGCTCGAGGATCTTCGGGTTGTTCAGGAAGTGGACGCCAACGGAGGTGGGCTGGCCGGAGCCGCCGGGGATCCAGTAGAGCTTGCCACCGTGGCGCAGGGGCATCCAGGTGCCGGGCGAGGTCTCGAGGCAGCCGCCCACAGACCAGGCGCGGGACTCGCGGACGGTCATGCCCTCGTGCTGATACTGGTTCTGGATGAACTCCATGCCGATGCGGTTGTTCATGACGGCGGGGTAGCCGGCGCCGGTCTTGATGCACTCCATGCACTTGAGGAGGAACTCCTCGGGCGTGGCCTCGTCGTAGAGCAGCGAGAGCGTGGGCTGGGTGGTCTGGCACTTGATGCCGGCCTCGAGGATGAGCATCTCAAGACGGTTAGCGGCGGACTTGCCGTCGCGGTCGAGGCCGCCGATGCACACGTTGTTGAAGGTGTTGCCCGAGAGGACGCCGCCCACGACGCCGGTGCACGCGAAGGCGTCGATGCAGGTCATCTTGACGCGGTAGAGTTCGTTCCACTCCTCGGCCTCGGCCTCGGTGAGGCGACCGGCCTCGATGTCCTGCTCGAAGTACGGGTAGAGGACCTGACCGATGCGGCCGGGGGACAGGCCGGACATGGCGTCCTCGTTGAGTTCGGCGAGGTGCAGCAGATAGATCGTCTGGAAGGCATCCTTGAACGTCTTGGGCTTCTCATGGGCGAGAAGGTGCATGCGCTCGGCGATCTCCTGGAGCTCGGCACGCTCGGTCTCGTCCTCGGTGCAGGTGAGCAGGCGATCGGCCTCGCGACCGTAGTTATCGAACCAGGTGGACAGGCCACGGCAAAGCTCGGCCATGGACTTGTAGTAGTACAGGCGGTCCATGCCGGAGATGCCGTCTCCGCCAGCGTCGCCGGCGACCTCGCCCGCGCGCTTCTCGCAGTAATCGATGAGGCCGTCAAAGCCGTACTCGAGGACGTAGTAATAGTTCATGACCTCGCGGCCCTGCGGGATGGTGAAACCCGAGTCGAAGTTGCAGACCACGGACTTCATGATGTTTTCCTTGGTCTTGTACTCGGGGACCATCTGCTCGTACTTGCGGCCCACGTCCTCGACGGACTTGCCGGCCCAGGTGTAGGCCAGACGGTGCATGGCCGGGACGATCTCGCGGCGGACGCCATACTTGCCGCCTACGGAGACCACGTTGCCGAAGCTCTTTGTGACGTTGCCGCCGCCGGCGCCGAAGCGGGAGACCTCGGCGCTGGACTCGGCACCCGTGGCAAGGGCGGCCTTGTAGAGGTCGGAGTCCTTGTCCATGAAGAAGCTCTCGGTGAGCCAGGGCAGCGGTGCGGAGCCGCGATAGAAGCCGGCCTTGGCGCCAACGAGCAGCTCGTGCGGCCAGATGGGGGTGTCGAGGTGCTGGAACACGCTCTTCAGGCCGTAGGCGCGGCGCATGATGGGGACTTCGCCATCATGCTCCATAGCGGCGCGCGTGTACCAATAGGACTCCTGCATGTCGAGCGACGAAAGCGTGTCAAAGTAGATATTGCGCAGATAGTTGGCGCGCTTCGTGGGCTCCTTCTTGATCTCGCGGTCCTGGATTTCCTTCGGGGCCTCTCCGTTGGCCTGGCTCTCGAGCGACAGTCCTCTCTCTGCCAGGACCTCGGTCAGCTTCATCGGATGGAGTTGTGCCATTCTGACCTCCTCGATAGAAAACCATGACGGCTCTGTGCCGCCTCTTACCAACCGTCATTGTGCGTGGCCAATAGCAATTTGAGATGGGTCCAGGCTCGTGTTTGGCGGTCGTATCTTCTCGGCGTCCACTAGCGCCAAAGGTCGCATCTAGGACCAAAGTCGTATGTCCGTCTCCCGAATTCCGCCCGCCGACGGGACCTTGGCACTACGGACGAGATTCGCCCATCGCCAATAATCAAGGCCAAACGGACAGTTTCCAGGCTGTGATGTTTGCCAACGCGAGAGGAGACAGACGATGAGGAGAAGTCTTTCCGCACCATTGAGCGACAGGGACCGAGAGCTCAAGGGAAGGGTCTTCGACATACAGTCCTACAGCGTTCACGATGGCCCTGGCTGCAGGACGCTCATCTTCATGTCTGGCTGCCCCTTTCGCTGCAGGTGGTGCTGCAACCCCGAGAGCTTCTACAACCGGCAGGGCAAGCTCTATCGCGCCTCCAAGTGCGTGAACCGTGCCGACAAGCGCTGCACGCGCTGTATGGACGCCTGCCCCTACGGTGCCGTGAGCGACAACTCGCAGAGCCCGGACCACCCCATGAAGTTCGACTGGGAGAAGTGCCACGTCTGCACGACGTTCGAGTGCGTGAAGGCCTGCTTCGACGATGCCCTGGCCACGATATCCGAGGAATACACGGTCGAACAGATCATGCACATCCTCGAGCGTGACCGCCACTACTGGTCCGGCAACGGCGGCGTGACCTTCTCGGGCGGCGACCCCATGTTCCAGCCCGAGTTCCTTCTCGCCGTGCTGGAGCGCTGCGACGAGGCATACATCCACAAGGCCATCGAGACGGAGGCCTTTGCCGCGACGGACGTCTACCTCAGCGTGATGCGCCACATCGACTTTGCCTTCAACGACCTCAAGAGCATGGACACCGAGAAGCACCGCGAGTACACGGACATGGGCAACGAGCAGGTGCTGAAGAACATCCGTGCCTTCGCGAACTCCAACTGCGCCGCTCGCCTCATCCTGCGCACACCGGTCATTCGGGGCTTCAACGACACCGAGGAGGACTTCGACAAGATTGGCGCCTTCATGAGGGAGGTGGGCCTGGACGAACTCAACATCCTCCCGTTCCACCGTCTTGGCGTGAGCAAGTGGGAGGAGCTCTCGATGACGTACGCCTTTGCGGACGACAAGCCCACCGCGCCCGAGAAGCTCGAGAGCCTCCGTAAGGTGGTTCAGGGCCATGGCGTTAAGTGCTACGTGGGGAGCGAGACTCCGTTCTGATGTCGCTGCCGCGGGATGCGACGTGTCTCTCGCCGCATCCCGCGCGCGTTCTAGCCAAAGATGTTCGATATGAAGTCGTCCGCGACGAGGACGCGGCGCAGCGACTCGACCTCGTCGCGGTTCACGGAGCCGTCTGCGGCAATGCGGTCGAGCGCCTCCGAGGGGGCGTATCCGTCAAGAATCTCCTCGCAGAACATGAGTATGAGGGCGCATGCGCCGTCCGTCGTGGCATGGTCGACGTCGAGCGAGTAGCGCTTGCCCTCGTTCCCAAATACGCAGTCGAGTTCTATCCGGGCGTTCGTGCCCTCCCAGAGGTCGTCGAGGTAGGAGAGGACTTTCTCGATGGAGCCGTAACGCGGCACCAGGTCGAGCGTGAGGTTGACCATCTCGTGGACGATGGCCTGGGACTGTTGCGCGAGACCCACGTTCTGCGTGAGGACGTCGGTCCAGCGCAGCGCGTCGGACTTCAAGAGCGTGCCGTTGGAGCCAACGATCTCTGTGGGCGGTTCGGTGGCGTTGGTGGCCTGCTTGTCGGCCACTCGGAGCATCTGCTCGAGCGGCATCGATCGCTGCATCATGCGCTTGCCGCGCACGAGAAGCATCACCACGTAGTACAGCCGGTCGAAGAGTATCGGCTCGAAGGTGAAGATGTTGGCGCCGGCGCGGAATGCGGCGAGGCGCTCCTCGGGGGAGTCGTGCGTGGAGTAGATGACGACGGGCTGCTCGACGATGTTGTAGAGCTCGCGAAGGCGTCGGCAGGCCTCATACCCGCTCATGTCCTGCAGCTCCACGGAGAAGATCACAACGTCGATGCGATAGGTGCGAACGATGCGGAACGCCTCCTCGGCACGGTAGCAGAGGACGACGTTGCAGCCATATGCGCCGAGGCCATCCTTGAAACGTCGGCGCGCTTCTTCGTTGGAGCACACAAAGAGGAGCTTGGGAGGCCGCATGGCATCACACCGCCATGGTCTGGCGCTTGTCCGTGTCGAACGAATCCGAGTACTCGCAGATGAGCTGCACGCGGTTCTTCACCTCGAGCTTGGCGAGGATGCTGCTCATGTGGGTCTTCACGGTCTTCTCGCTGAGGAACAGGCGGTCGGCTATCTGGGAGTTGCTCAGCCCGTCGCACACCAGGATGGCAATCTCGTTCTCGCGCGGGGTGAGGACGGGCGAGAGGACGCGAGTGGGTGCGGGATTGCTGGAACCTGCCGTGGCGTCGAGGTGAATGTCGAGGAGACGGCAGATGCACTCGAGCCATGAGGTGGCGTTCTTGAACTCCCCGCGGCTGATGACGGGGATGTCGAACTTGGCGCTAAGCTGCTCGGAATGGGGGGTGTCGTCGAACACGAAGCCGTCGCAGCGCCACAGGGCGACGAGGCGTGCGTTGAAGAAGACGGGAACGGCAAAGGTAGTTATGCCAAAGTTGCAGGTCCTAAGCAGAGGGTCGAAGACCCGCCTGCTTTCAAAGTAGCGAACGACGTCTGCTGCGTCATACCCTGCAACGCCCGAGCAGTCATGGGGGACGCCCGATTGCACAAAGTCGCAGAAGTCGACTTTAAGCGAGGGGACGAGCAGGGGCTTGCCCTGTGTGTCGACGAGAAGAAGCGGTATCCGATAGTCTCGGACGAAGCAATCCTGGTAATCCTGGAGTGCACCCTTGCCGACCATGGAGACCCATCGGTCTGCGCTAATCTCCATGGGCTTCCGTCTTCCATTCCTTATGCTTCTCAGCATTGCACAAACCTCCCCCAGATGCCTATTTTGCACAATGCGACTGTCACCGTTCTGCGAATCCCCTCCTTGTGCGAGTAGCCCCCACCACTCGTCTGCGGAAGACAACATGCCTCCGCACTTTGCTTCCATTATGCCCTCTTCGCCGCTAGGCAGAGCTAATTGTTCGGCAAACGTGGCAATTGCGCCACGGCAGGCCCAGCGTAACGGTGTAGTTGGTGAGGGTTCGCCTCGGGATTCGTCACGGAATCGTCCTCGTCATCATTCTCTAGCGGTTTCCATGAGCCGAGGGTCGCGTTTATCCAGTTGCCGAGAAGGTCGAGTCACGGATTCCGCTAGAGAAGGGAGGTGGGGGGCCGGCGTTGCCCCGCCTGGCTCGCTGCCCGACCCCGGGAGCCCTCCCCGCTACACATTCGCATCCGAATGCGTGATCCGTGCAGGTCGATACACGTTCGGGTGACGAATGTGTATCGACCCCGGCCCTGCCCCGGAATGGAATCCCGCTGCCAGGCAACGGGATTCCATTGCCCGGCAACAAAATCCCGCGATGCCCCGCTCTTCGGGTAGCCCCGGTCACTACGCCAGCGGCGCCACGTGTGCCGGTACGCCACCCACGAACGAGAGCGACGGCTCGCCAGTGACAAGCGGACGTGCATAGCGCAAGAACTCCTCCGTTACGCCCATCCCGTCCTTGCTCACCATCTCTGCCGGCACACCCTTCACGGCATTTGCCACGCGATTCACGTCAACCAGGTTGTAGTGCACCTCGTAGGGGCTGTCGGACACGCGCTCGAGTGCGCTCATGACCCCAGACGCACCCCCAAGGGCAGCGTTGGTGCCGTACGCGCCAAGGCCCGCGGCCTCCGTGAGGTCCGTTTGGCTCGCAAGGTGCGCCGCGCAGCGCTGGGTGGTGCAGAGTTCGACCGCGCGCGTCTTGCACCCCAGCTCTTGGTGCACGAGGTCTGCAAGGTAGCGGCTCGTGCCCGAGAGCGCGGCTGCATGCCCAAAGGCGTCGAGGTGCGCCGTGGCGCCGCTCGCCTCGCACACGAGCGTGCCCTCTGGCGTGCGTACGCCCTCGCTTACCGCCACGACCACGGTGTTCTTTCTGACCATAAGGTCGGAGATGCGCTCGAGCAGCGTCTGCTCCACAAGGGGCACCTCAGGAAGGAGCACGAGGTCGGGCGCGTGGCCGCCAGCTTCTCCTGCAAGGGCGGCAGAGGCGGCAAGCCATCCGGCGTCGCGCCCCATGATCTCGACGAACGTGACGCTCCCAAGGTCGTAGACGTCTGCGTCGCATGCCAGCTCGTCCATCGTGGCGGCAATGAACTTGGCCGCGCTGCCGTAGCCGGGCGTGTGGTCGGTGAGGATGAGGTCGTTGTCTATCGTCTTGGGCACGCCCACAAAGCGAATGCCGGAGCCCATGGCCCTGCCGTAGCGGGAGAGCTTCGCGATGGTGTCCATGGAATCGTTGCCGCCAATGTAGAGAACCGCGCAGGCCCCAAGCTCGTCGAAGCGCTCGAAGAGCCTGCGATAGGGCGCCTCGTCCGTTGTCGGGTCCGGCAGCTTGTAGCGGCAACTGCCCAAGTAGCTCGAAGGCGTGTGGGAGAGAAGCTCGAGCTCTGCCGGGCTGCCCAGCCGCTCGTCAAGGTCAACCGTGCGTCCGTCGAGAAGCCCCTGGATGCCGTAGCGCATGCCTACCGCGTCAAGGCCGGCCGCGTGCGTGGCGCTCACGACCCCTGCGAGGCTTGCGTTTATCGCGGCGGTGGGGCCTCCGGACTGCCCGACCAGAACGGTAGTGCCAACAGCTGCCATGCCAAGCTCCTCTCGCGAACGTGCACTTCACCGAACGAGGATACCGCAGGCAGCGTGGACGCTGCGCCTCTCGGCGCGACTCTTGTAAGTGAGACGTCATGCATGGGCCCTCGCGTGGTAAGGTAACACGGTCCCAATGTCACCTGAAAATCCGGGAGTCACACACAATGTTCGAGGCTCTAGCGAACTTCTTCTCGCTTATCGTACAGCCGGCCTACGACCTCACCGGCAGTTGGTGGGCGGCAATCTTTATCTTCACCCTGTTCTCCAAGGTCATCCTGATGCCGCTTTCGGTGTGGTGCCAGAAGAACAGCATCGTGATGGTGCAGCTCATGCCGGAACTCTTCCGCATCAAGTGCCGCTACTACGGCGACCGCGAGACCATCGAGGAGAAGCAGAACGAGCTCTATCACGAGAGGCACTACCATGCCCTGCTCTCGCTCATCCCCCTCGCCATCCAGGTGATCATCCTCTTTGGCCTGGTGGACGTCATCCACTCCATCACAGATTCCGGCGCACCCGGCACCGAGTTCCTGGGCCTTGTCCCCATCGAGAACGGTGGTGCGTCGCTCATCATGCCGCTCCTCGCGGGTCTCTCGGCAGTCATCATGGGCTGGGCGTCTAACCACATCAACCCCCTCCAGCGCGAGCAGTCTCGTGCCGAGAAGAACACGACTAACGGCCTCTCCATTGCGCTCTCGCTCTTCCTGGGCTTCTACGTGGTGTGCGGCATGGCGTTCTACTGGGTGTGCTCCAACCTGCTCTCCATTGCGGTACAGGCGCTGTGCAACGTGATTGTTAAGCCGCGCAAGTACATCGACTACGAGGACCTCAACAGGGCGCGCGACGAGTTCAACGCCATCGAGGAGGCCACCAAGAGCGACCGCAAGTGGTACCAGCCGGATCCGCTTGCCCGCCGCGCCAAGGCAGACTACAAGCGCTTCTTCAAGATCGATGGCAAGCACCTGGCGTTCTACTCCGAGAGCTCGGGCTTCTACAAGTACTTTCAGGGTGCCATCGAGTGGCTGCTCAACAATTCCGACGTGCGTATCCACTACCTGACGAGTGACCCAGACGACCAGGTCTTTGACATCGCCAAGCGAGAGCCGCGCCTCATTCCGTACTTCCTCGACCAGAAGCGCCTCATCACCCTCATGATGAAGATGGACGCGGACGTCGTGGTGACCTCCCTCGGCGCACTCGACGTGTACTACATCAAGCGCTCCTACATCCGCAAGGACATCGAGTACATCTACATGTGCCACCACATGACCTCGATGCACATGACTGGCACCAAGCAGGAGTACGACAACTACGACACCATCATGTGCGTCGGCCCCCACCAGAAGGCAGAGATCCGTGCCATGGAGAAGGCCTACCACACGCAGAAGAAGAAGGTCCCCAAGATCGGCTACGACCTTCTCGACCGCGAGATGGCGGACTACGAGAAGATGCCGCACGAGAGGTACGAGCGCCCCATCATCCTCATCGCCCCCTCGTGGAACACGGACAACATCCTCGACACCTGCATCGACGACATGCTCGGCCGCCTGCTGGGCCACGGCTATCACGTGATCCTTCGTCCCCACCCCGAGTACGTGAAGCGCTACCGCCCGCGCTGGGAGGCGCTCGTCGAGCGCTACTCCAAGGTGAGTTCCGACGAGCTGACCATCGAGGCGGACTTCTCCGGCCACGGCTCCATCCTCGAGTCCGACGTGCTGATTACCGACTGGTCGACGATCGCCGAGGAATTCTCGTTCACCACACTGAAGCCGTCGCTCTTCATTGACACCCCCATGAAGGTCATCAACCCGGACTACGAGCAGGTTGGCATCACGCCCACCGACATCACGCTGCGCAACCAGATTGGCCGCTCGCTTGATCCCAAGGATCTCTCCGAGCTCGAGGGCGTCATCGATGACATGGTCACGAACTCCTCCGCTTGGAACGACAAGATCCGCCAGATTCGCGACGGCTTCATCTACAACCTCGGCCACGGCGGCGAGACGGCAGGCAAGTACATCCTCGGCGAGGTCCTCGCAAAGCAGGACGGCAAGGACATCACCGCGGCTGGCGCGTTTGGGACGGGGGATCAGGGCAGCGATGATGAGTAGCCGCTCCCTGAGGGGTGCGAACCGCACTGCTGGGCACCTGCTGGTCCTTGTGTGGGACGTCCTTGGCCTTGCTGCAATAAGCGCCTGCCTGCTCACGGCGATGGCCACCCCGGCCCTCGCGTACGTGGACCCCTCGGTCATGACCTACACCATCCAGGCGCTGGCCGCAGTGGCGGTGGCGCTCTCGGCGGTGCTCGGCGTGGCCTTCAGGCGCACCCGCAAGGCGCTCGTGAGGCTCCTCCGCATAGACGAGGGCGCGGGCCGCGTGGCGGAGCCCGCGGTCTCCCGCATCGACCCGGCCAGCAAGCCGGCCGCCGACGCCGCCGCCCGCGAGGCGCTCGCCTCGGTCGGCGTGTCCGCGCGCGGGGCCAGCGCACGCCGCCCGGCGGGCCTGCCCTGGCGTCGCCGCATCGTGCTCGCGCTTCTCGCCTGCGTGTTTCTCGCCCTCACGATGTTCGTGGTGGCACCGCTTGAGCTTGTTGCCGGCAGCTCCGACAGCCTCCTCTTTGGCGTAAAGCAAGTGTGGCAGGTTGTGGTGGTGGCTGGCCTCGCTATCGCAGCTGTTTCCGGCCTTGCCATCTCGGCAATTCGTGGGCGCGTCTTTGACGTGGTCATTGCCATTGCCGTGGCACTTGGCGTTGGCGCCTATGTGCAGGTGCTCTTCATGAATTCAAGCCTGCCAGTCGCCGATGGCAACCTTGTGGACTGGACCCAGTTTGCGTCCATCACTGGTATCAGCCTGCTTGTGTGGGCGGCGATCGTCGTCGTCCTTGTTGCTCTTGCGGTCAAGCGTCCGCGCGTGGGGAGGGCCGCTGCCGCAGCGTTGAGCGCTGCTCTGATCGTCGTGCAGGTTGCCGGCGTTGTTGACATTGTGTCTAAGGCGGCATCCGAGCCAGAGTCCATCACCATTACCGAGAAGGGCCTCTTTGACGTCTCGGGCAAGAAGAACGTGGTGTGCTTTGTGCTGGACATGACAGACACTGCGGATGCCAAGAAAGCATATGCCGACAACCCAAACATGCTTGACGGTTTGGATGGCTTTACCTGGTACCAGAACAGCACGGGTTCTATGATTCCCACACGCTATGGCATCCCTTCTCTGCTTACGGGCGTGCGGCCACAAAAGGGCGAGGATGCGGCGGATTTCCTCTCGTCCATGTACTCAGACAGCCACTTCTTGGATGATGTAGCGGCTCAGGGCTACACCACGGACATCTACTCTGACTCTGCGGATTGGATCGATGGCTGGAGAGAGTATCTAGGACAGCATGCCGAGAACTTCGAGAGTAACTCGGATGTTGCAAGGAGCGCCCTTGATTGGCAGAGTACCCTCCGCATTCTGTATCAGTGCGCGCTTTATCGCGACATGCCATGGATTGCCAAGCCATTCTTCTGGTTCTATACCGACCAGCTCAACCAGGGCATGGTCTCGAGCGAGGGCGCCTCGTCTCCCGACACCACGCCCTACGCCATCGATGATCCCGCATACTTCCAGAAGCTCAAGGAGAGCGGCCTAACCGTCAACGGCGAGAATGCCTCGTTCCGCTTCATCCACCTTGAGGGGACCCACTATCCCTTCATCATGGATGCCGAGGGCAACAGGGTCGCGGAGTCGAATGACTGGGAGTCCCAGATGGTGGGCGCGTTCAAGATCGTGCGCACGTATCTGGGCGAGCTCAAGCGCTTGGGGCTCTATGACAGCACCACGGTGGTCATCACGGCAGACCACGGCACCTGGTATCTCACGCCCGATGACCTCGATGGCGTCTCGACGCCCATCATCTTCGTGAAGCCCGCCCAGTCTGCCGAGGCGGATTCTGTGCCCTGCCAGATTTCCCAGCAGCCCGCGAGCCACTACGACCTTCAGGCAACGATGCTCAAGGGCATGGGTGCCTCGCAGGATGTGCTTGACCACTACGGTGAGTTCAACCAGGCAATCGAGGATCGCAGCGATTCCGCGGATCGCCTGCGCTACTACCTCATGACGACGAGCAACGGGAAACTGGACACCAGCTGGCGCGAGTACGAGATCTCGGGCGATTCCCAGGACTTCGCGAACTGGCGCCTTGATGGCAACGAATGGATCATCACCGACGAGGATGCGGAGCGCATCTGGCACTGACGTCGGTTCGAGCAGGAAAGGAATGAGACCTTGAGAAGCACGAGAAGGAAGTCGACGGCGGCGCTCGCACTGCACGATGCGCTCTACGCCGCCGCACTCGCGGCGGTGTGGGTGCTGGTCCCCGCCACCCCGGCGCTGGCCTACGTGGACCCCTCGGTCATGACCTACACGATCCAGGCGCTGGCGGCGGTGGCCGTGGCGCTCTCGGCGGTGCTGGGCGTGGCCTTCAGGCGCACGCGCAAGGCGCTGGCGAGGATGCTCCACATCGATGAGGACGCCGGCCGCGTGGCCGAGCCCGCGGTCTCCCGCATCGACCCCTCCGGGAAGCCTGCGGCCGACTCTGCGGCCCGCGAGGCGCTCGCCTCGGCCGGCGCGGCCGCACGCGGGGCTGGCGGAAAAAGGCCCGAGAACGGCTACTCACCCAGCTGGCCGAGGCGTCTGGTCTCCGGCCTCCTGGTCGGGGCGCTCTTCTCGTTGACGCTTATGATTTCCGCCCCGTACGAGCTCATCGCCGGTAACAGCGCAAGTCTCATTTTCTCCCTCTCGCAGACATGGCAGGTGTTCGTGCTGCCGGCGGTTGCCGTGGCGGTTGCCATCGCCTCCGTTCTCGTGCTCCTTCGCGGGCGTGCCTTCAATGTGGCGCTGATGCTCGCCTTTGGCTTCGTGCTTGCCTCCTACGTTCAAGCCATCTTCCTTAACGGCAATCTTCCGAGCGCGGATGGCTCTGTGGTCGACTGGACCCAGTATGCGAGGACGGCGGTGTGGACCACCCTGGTCTGGGCAGCGATACTCCTTGCGCCACTCGAGTTGAGCCGTATCAACCGCTCCGTTGCGCAGAGCGTCGTCTCTTTTGTGGCTGCGGCGTTGATTGTGATTCAGGGTGTCGGCGTGGCGAGCCTGTTCTCCTCAGACTCGGCAATCACGACCAAAGAAGCTTCAGAATACATGATGACGGAGCGTGGGCTGTTTACGGTCTCTCCCAAGAAGAACATCATTGTCTTCGTACTCGACATGTATGACACCTCGATGGACCTCATGCCTGCGGTTAAGGAGAATCCAGCCCTTCTCGACGAGATGACGGGGTTCACGTGGTATCAGAACTCGAGTGCCGTCGTCACGCCAACCCGAAACGCCATTCCCACGATGCTCGTAGGGCAGCAACGCGCCAATAGTGCGGTGCCTGACTACACGGAGGGACATCAGTACTTGACCGACCTTGCCAGCGCCGGATATGACGTAGGCCTCTACAGCGATATCCTCCCGACGGACAACCCTTACTACCGGGACAATGCGTTCAACATTGTTCCCACTGACGGGCGGCCCACCGATGCGGCCCTCGACGAGGAGGGAACGCTGCGGGTGCTCTACAAGTGCACCCTGTTCCGCGACCTTCCCTGGCCGTTCAAGCCGTTCTTCTGGTTCTACACGGACGACATCAACCAGGCGATGGTAGAGGCTAGCGAGCAGCCGACAGGCGAGGCCGACCCCAATCGCGGCTCGGAGGGTCCCTACACGACGAACGACATCGGATATGCGAGCGACTTGGAGTCGATTGGGCTTGCTGCGGTGGACGAGGGCGAGACAGGCGCCTTTAGGTTCATCCACCTCAACGGGGCGCATTACCCCTACACCATGGATGAGAACGGTCAGCCTGGGACCGACCTATCTCGTGCGCAGCAGGCAGCCGGTAGCATGAACACGGTAAGCGAGTACCTGAGGCAGCTCAAGGCTCTTGGGCTCTACGATGATGCGACAATTATCATTACTGCTGACCACGGCTACTTCGCGTCATCCGATCCGTTTGCTCTCACTGACTTTGCCGCGAACCCAATCATGCTCGTGAAGCCTCCCGAGACGCACGAGCTGGCAAGCCAGCCCTATACCGTTTCCCAGCAGCCCGTGAGCAACGCCGATGTTCTGCCCACCGCATTGGCAGGGCTTGATTGCGACAAGTCAGAGTATGGCGTCGACATGCTTACGGAGGATGACCCCAGCCGCGTGAGGTACTTCAGTCTCTTGAGCAAAGACAGCGAGGGTGTCGAGCATGGGCTTGTCGAGTATGAGATCGCCGGCGATGCCAATGACATAAAAAACTGGCATCCAACTGGCTGGATTCAGGATTTCTCCACCGGCTCGTGGGTCCAACGGGGTCAATAGGAGAATGAGGTGGCTTGCTCATTCGAGATAGCCCAATAATGGAAAGCGCAGTGATTTCGAGAAGAGTGATGGCGAGCGACTTCGACGGGACGCTCTTCTTTGGCATTGGCAGCCGTGTCCATCCGCTCCGCCGCTTCCTTCCTCGTGACCTAGACGCCATTCGCGAGTTTCGTGCGAGAGGCGGCCTGTTTGGCGTGTGCACGGGCCGTCCGCTCGGTGCCGTTCTCGACGATGCGGGGGATGCGCTCGGCTTTGACTTTGCCATCACGAGCAGCGGCGCGTGCGTGAGCGATGCCGAGGGGAACACGCTCTTCTCGCGTGAGATACCCAGCGACGACGTGCGGGCGGTGTTGGACGTCGCACGTGGGCAGACGTCGCGGCCGTCATTTCTGGCCGTGAAATCGGGCTATCTGGTTCTGGGGGAGAGCAGCATCCCTGGGCTGCCTGAGGCGTTTCTCAAGCGGCTGAGGGTTGTGAGCTCCGTCGATGAGGCGCTCTCGGTTGAGCCAGGGGAGCGTGGTGAATCGGTTCAGGTTGTCTCGCTGGGCTTTGCCAGCCAAGAGAGGGCTGCGCGCTTTGTTGCCGAGGTGGGAGAGCTGCTTGGCGGAAGGGTCGCGGCGTATCAGAACCTCGACTCCGTGGACGTTGTCCCAGCGGGATGCTCCAAAGGCGCTGGACTCGCGATTGCGCGCGAGCGTCTGGGGCTGGGCTTGGTTGGTGGCATCGGTGATTCCTTCAACGACCTGCCGCTTCTTGACGAGGCAGATGTGGCGTATACGTTCAACCGCGCTCCGGAGGCCGTTCGGGCGGGTGCCGATGTGCTGGTGGACGATGTCGCTGAGGCACTCGCGGACCTTGGGCGACGGTAAGGTAGTGAGACAAAGGGACAGTCCCTTTGTCTCATGGTCGACTTAATCGGAAACCTCGCTTCTGGAGATTGAGCAGATAGGTACCTCAGTGATGGAAGACCATCAGAGTATTTTGGCCGCTCATCTCAGATGGCGAACTCGGATTCACTGCCGGCTTAAGTACTGCTCGTACAAAACGAGGGGCAATCTTCGGTTTGTTAGAGCCCTTTTCCTGAGCTTCCAGAAGAGCTGGCGTCGCTGCCTGTTGCCTTGAACTCGAAGCGATCACCAGGGAATCTCTTTATGAAGACGCCAAAGGGCTTGCCGTCCATAAGATACCCCACCTCTTCGACCTCGAGGAGTGGTGTCCCATATTCAAGCTTTAATCTGGCTCTTTCGTCGTTGGCTGACAGTACCGAACGTACGGTCTTCTCGAAGCTCCCTACGGGCACCCCAGTGTTCTTCGTAACCTCTGTGGTGATGTCTCCGCCGACAGCTGCCATAGAGAGGCTGCCGACAGACTCAATAGGAAGATAGATGTATTCCATGCAAGTAGGTAGCGATCCATTGTGGTGCAAGCGAGTCACAAAGTACAAGAATGACTGCCCGCTGATTCCCAGCAAACGGTAAATTCGGGATTCTGGTCTAATGACATTGAAGTCAATGACGTCGACGGAGTCATTGCTTGGCATCTTCGCTGCTCTCGGAGCAATTTGAACAACTTGGTTCGGAGCCTTCCAGCCTATCGAGCTTGTCTCAATTGCCTTGACATATATCCCCGACCCCTGCCTACGCGATATTAAGCCCTCGTCAGACAGGGTTTGGAGCACCTGATTGATGGTGCTTTTGCTGACTCCGTATGCGGAGCAGAGCTCTGTAACGGGAGGAAGCTTTGTATACGGCTTAAGAGTGCCATCTGCGATGCATCCCTCGATGTCTCGAACGATCTCCTCGTACTTGTACATAATTCCTCATCGATAGCTAAGCGCGGATATAGCAAGCGGCTCTTCCACACACTTTAGTATTCTTCCTTTCCTTCTCCCGTTTCGATACCGCTTGCAGTCTCGAAACGACCGTTAAACACAATCGAGATACATAAGAATTGTATCGGGACAATAATATGCACTGTTCCGGGTGAGTGCTATGACTTGGCCTCAGTGAAGGGAGAAGTCAACGTGAAAACGGTAACCATAAAGAGCGGAATGCTCCTCTCGCCAGCTAACGGCCTTATGGGTGCACGCGGAGACGTGATTCTCAGAGATGGCAGAATTGCCGAAGTTGGAGAGAACCTTCCTGAGGAAGGCGAGGTAATTGACGCGACTTCGCTATACGTTACCCCTGGATTCATCGACATTCACACTCACGTCTATCCAAAGTCATTCTTGGGGTTGGAGCCCGATGTGCTTGGGCTTGAGCGGGGGGCAACAACGGTTCTCGATGCGGGCAGCAGCGGATCGGATACTTACGATGACTTCAAGACGAACTATATTGATAAGGCTCAGACGAAAGTCTTTACCCTTCTCAACATCTCCAAGGAGGGAATTCTTCGCGGCCACGAGCTTAATGACCCCTCAAAGATTGATGTCGAAGCTTGCGAGCGAGTTGCGCGTGAGCATGCCGACAATATTGTCGGCATCAAGGCACGTGCATCCTCGAGTGTTGTGGGGGAAGAGGGTCTGCGTCCCATAGTCGTCGCCGCACGAACTGCCCATGAGCTGGGTCTCCCGCTCTTCGTCCATGTAGGAAACTTTCCACCTGCCCTCTATGACGTTCTTGACCTTCTTGAGAAAGGCGATGGAATCACTCACGCCTACCACGGTAAGCCCGGTGGCATTGTTACGGAAGAGGGCAACATTCTTTCCCAGGCGCTGCATGCACGTGCCCGTGGAGTTCAGTTCGACGTTGGTCATGGAATCGAGAGCTTCAGCTTCAAGACGTATGAGAAGGCACTTGCCCTCGGCTTCGGCTGCGACACGATTTCTACCGATCTCCATGTTGAGAATTACGAGGGTCCCGTTTACAGCATCGCCGCCGTTATGAGCAAGCTTGTAAGCCTTGGAGAGTCTTTCCCTGATGCCGTAAGGAAGGTTACAAGCGTCCCCGCAGCACAATTCCATCTCAAGGGGCTGGGCCAGCTCAAGCCAGGCATGATTGGCGACGTCAACCTTGTCTCCCTCACTGATTCAGATGATGTGGTCGCCGATTCGACTGGAGACACCATCTCTCTTAAGAAAAAGGCCGAGGTTATCGAGAGTGTTTATTCAAAGGGGGAGAACATTGAAAGATATCGCCACTAAACCCGCTCCTACGGCCTCCTCTGAAACGTTTGATTTGTCCCCGACGGTTAATCGCGTCGAAAGCTTCCTATCGTCTCAGGGCATTGTCCTCGATGACACACAGGAGCCCATGTTCCGCAACCACATTGATGCCCTAAAGCGTCGTATGGAAACGGGCAAGTTTATAGAGGGCCTCGAGGACGCCTTTGGAGAGGTGTCTTCCCATGCGTTTGAACTTGCCCGTGAGGTTGCTCAAATCGCCTACGGAGACGGCTCAAAGGGGATTAGCGAGTCGGAGTTTTTCCTCCTTGCTACTCATATTGAAGTTGCCTTGAGAAAGGAAGAGAAGTAATGAGCGAAGTAAAGCGTCCTCTGGTTGTAATTGGGCACAGGCTTGGAAAGGGCCAGGCCGTCGCCCGCGGGGTCGAAAAGGCTGGTGGAACTGCCTACGTTATCCCCGGCATGGCCGCGGACATGAAGCTCGGCGATGTGATGAACGAGAAGGGTGCCGACCTCGGGGTTAGCTTCTGCGGGTCTGGTGGCGCTGGTGCTCTTACCGCTCACACCAAGTATGGATGGCCTGCCGTTTCCGAGCTTCGAAGCGCTGATGCTGCTTATACGGCCGTAAAGGAAGGCAACAAGGCCATCGGCCTAGGCTTTCTGGATGTCGAGGAGCTTGGCGAGAAGATAGTCCAGGCATGGCGTGAGACCCATGGCGAGTAGGGGAGATGCGGTTCGGACTGCCGGCAAAGTCATGGATGCCGTGTTCGAGAAGGGCGTTGATGAGGAACTGTGCTCACTTGAGGGAGAAGAGCTCCTGGCAGAAGACGTTCGCACGATACGGGTTCATGCCCAGGGAGAGACCCTCGTCGATGCCTCTAACGATTTGTTCAAGGCACTGCGAAGCAAGGTCTTTTCGGAGATCGAGGCTCCGATAGTCCAGATGACCGCGGAAAGCGTGGTGTTCGACCGAGTCGTCAAGAATGAGTTCACTGAGCACTTCCTGGGCGTGTTTATGCCCAGAGAGAGAACGCGTTATGACGTCACGGCAAGCATAAAGGTGAACGTAAAGTACTTGGAGTTCGAGAGGGGCGAGGTCTAATGGTTGAAATCATTGTCTATTCAATCATCATCGGAGCCATTGGTGGCGCTTGTATCGCAGCGGGTGCTTCCCGCATGTTCCATGCTCCAGAGGTTCAGTCAATGGGTTCGTTTAGAACTCTCGGCGAGATGAACGCATGCGGTGGAGACCCCGTTGCGCACTTCTCATTTGGCCTGGGATTTCTCTTCTCCTCTGCAGCTTCTGCTGTTGCAGCGGGTGCGCTTACCCAAGACGTCATGCACCGCATCATTCCTAACTGGGCAGCCGGTATCCTCCTGACGAGGAACAAGAATGTCGAAGCGACCGTTCAAGATCCCGGCAAGATGGCAATCGCAGGCGCGGGCGTTGGCGCGGTTCTCGTTACCTTCCTGAACTCCCTGTCTTCGATTATTCCTCAGAAGCTTTCCGACGTTGCCTCCGGAGTTCTTGTGCCGGCGACCACATGGCTGATTAACCCTGTCATGCCTGCGGTGTTCTGGCTTGCAGCGCTTGATGGTGGTAAGAAAACCGGCATCTGGGGAACTGTCCTCGGCGGCATCTCTGCACTCGTGAGCGGTAACGCTATCCCGGGAATTGTCCTCGGCATTCTGATTGGTAAGACTGCAGATGAGAACGGCTACAAGAGCAATGTAGTAAAGGTCCTCATCGCAATCGTTGTCGTGATGTTTATCGCAATTGCCTACTTCCGCGGCTTCTTCAACAACTTCTAGAGACGGAGGATCTTACTATGGCAAACGAAGCAAACGACCAGGTGGTCACTGAGGCGCCAAAGATGTCTGCTTTTAGCAAGTTTATGATAAAAGATTCGACCTTCATTCTGCTGGTTACGGGTGCTGCCGCAGCGATTTTCGCTGGCACCTTTATGTATCTCAAGTTCCACACCGGAGCTTTCAATGAGGTTTCTATCGTTGCAATGCTCCAGGGCGGCATCGACACCGGTGACTTCACAGCCGCTGCGGGCTTTGCCGCAGGATTTCTGATTGCTCGTATCCTTGAGGGGCCACTGGTCGGTCTGATGGATATCGGTGGCTCGCTCATGACCGGTGTTGGCATCGGTCTTCCCGGTCTCTTCCTCTCTATGGGATGGGAACTTCCGTTCTCGAACTTCTTCGTTGCTCTTATTATTGGAGCGCTCATCGGCGCTGCGATTGGTGCCGTGGTCATCTTGATTCGCAAGTTCATGCCTGAGGGAGTTGCGGTTGGTGGAACCGGAATCATGATGGGCGCAGGCAACACAACTGGTCGTTACCTCGCTCCCCTCATCATGATTTCTGCTGCTTTTTACAACGTGTATGCCGGCATTGGCGCAATTATTGGCGCTGCAATCTTCTACAAGATGGGCAAGGAAATGACCGGTGGAGCCATTCTCGGAGCCATGATTCTGGGCGCCCTGCTCGGTTAGGAGGTTCGGTTTGGGAATCTACCAGGATCTCGGCCTCAAGCGCGTGGTCAACGCGTCCGGCAGGGTGACGGTGCTCGGGGTCTCGGCCTTCAGCGACCGGGTCGCAGAGGCCGCGAAGGAGGGCGGCCAGTCCTACGTGGTCGTCGAGGACCTCATGAATCGTGCTGGCGAGCTTATCTCCCGGCACACCGGCGCGGAGGACTCCTGCCCCACGTCGTGCGCGTCGGCCGCGATAGCGCTAACGGTCGCGGCGCTCGTGACGCGGGGCCGGTGGTCGGACATGATGCGCCTGCCCGACTCGTCCGGCCTGCCGAACGAGGTCGTCCTCCAGAAGGGGCACTCGATCAACTACGGCGCCCCCATGGCTACGATGATCAGGCTCGGCGGCGGCGTGCCTGTGGAGGCCGGCCAGGCCAACGAGGTGAGGCCGGAGGACATAGAGGAGGCCATCTGCGACAGGACCGTGGCACTCCTTTACGTGAAGAGCCACCACTGCGTGCAGAAGGGAATGGCGACCCCTGAGGTCATGTGCGACATCGCGCACGCGCACGGGCTCCCCTTCGTGATGGACTGCGCCGCCGAGGAGGACCTCCGGAAGTACATCGCGCTCGGGGCGGACGCCGTGACGTACAGCGGGGCCAAGGCCATCGAGGCGACGACGTCCGGGTTCGTGACCGGGCGGGCGGACATCGTGGCCAACGTCCGGAGGCAGTACGCGGGCATCGGCCGCGCGATGAAGGTCGGCAAGGAGCAGATCGTCGGCCTCCTCGCCGCCCTCGACCAGTACGACGCCCGCGACCACGAGGCCGAGGCCGCGGCCAACGAGGCGAAGGTCGACTGGCTCGTCGGCGCGGTCAACGGGATTCACGGCCTAAGGGCCGAAAAGGTCCGGGACGAGGCGGGCCGCGCGATCTACCGCTGCCGCGTGTCCCTCAGAGAGGGGGCTCCCGCCGGAATCACCATGCAGGGGGTCAACGAGAGGCTGCGCGCGGGAGACCCGATCGTCTGGGCGCGTGCCGAGTTCCTCAGCCTCGGGCTCTTGGACCTCGACCCACGTCCGATGCTCGACGGCGACAAGGAGCTCGTCGCGGAGCGACTGAGAGAGATCATGGAGGCATAGACCATGGCAATCGACTACTACAACGACCGCGTCTGCCTGAACGTCTTGGGCGGGAACCTGGAGAACGCGCGAGAGATATACGAGGCCGCCGAGCACCACGTCGAGGTCGGCGTGCTCACCGCGGACTACCCGGACGTCCCCACGTGCGTCGGGGACATGGAGCGCTACATGGAGGTTCTCGACGGCAACCTCTCGGTCGGCCTGGGGGGCGGCAACCCCAAGCAGTGCTACATGGTCGCCGAGGTCGCGAGGAGCGTCAAGGCGAACCACTTCAACCAGGCGTTCTGCGAGGTCAGCGCGACGCGCGCGAACGCCGGGAACGACGAGTGCCACATCAACGCTATGTGTGCGCCGTCCGGCGTGCCCGGCCTCGTGAAGGTGTCGACGGGCCCCGTCTCCAAGGGCTCCAAGGCGCCGGCGCTCGTGCCAGCCGACACGGCCATCGACATCGTGCGTGAGATGGGCGGCGACTCCATCAAGTTCTTCCCGATGGGGGGACTTCGCTGCGAGGACGAGCTGAGGGCGCTCGCGGAGGCCTGCGCGCGCAAGGACTTCGTGCTCGAGCCCACGGGCGGCATCACCCTCGACAACTTCGACGAGGTCATGCGCGTCGTGCTGGACGCCGGCGTGAGGAGGGTCATCCCCCACGTCTACAGCTCGATCATCGACAAGGAGACCGGTCTCACGAGGATCGATGACGTTCGCACCCTGCTCGCGAAGGTTAAGACGCTGGTGTAGGTAACTCTTGATTTCATCAGGAGCACAATATTGCGGTGGCACTCGCAGACCTTGGGCGACGGTAAGGTAGTGAGACAAAGGGACAGTCCCTTTGTCTCATGGTCGACTGGCGAGTGAAAAGCGGGGGCGAGGCCATGGCCTCGCCCCCAACCTTACTCTGGACCCTTGGAGGACGCCCGTCCTACTCGCTGCCGGCCTCAAGCTCATCGCGGATAGCGAGGATGAAGTCACGCGTGTTGAGCGTGGTGGGGTTATTGAGCGTGGTGATGTGGGCGAGGTCACCGGTCATGCGCCCGTCCTCGATGGTCTTCACGGTCGCGCGCTCTAGGCGCCTTGCGAAGTCCACAAGATCGGGCGTACCGTCGAACTCGCCGCGCTTGGCAAGCGCCCCGGTCCACGCGAAGATGGTGGCAACCGAGTTGGTCGACGTCTCCTCCCCGCGCAGGTACTTGTAGTAGTGACGCTGGACCGTGCCGTGAGCGGCCTCGTACTCGTACTGCCCGTGGGGCGAGACGAGCACCGAGGTCATCATGGCGAGAGACCCAAACGCCGAGGACAGCATGTCGCTCATCACGTCGCCATCGTAGTTCTTGCATGCCCAGATAAAGCCGCCTTCGCTCTTCATGATGCGTGCCACGGCGTCGTCGATGAGGGTGTAGAAGTACGTGATGCCGGCAGTCTCGAAGCGCCCGCGGTATTCGGCCTCGTACATGTCCGCAAAGATGTCCTTGAAGCGGTGGTCGTAAATCTTCGAGATGGTGTCCTTTGAGGCAAACCACAGGTCCTGGTGGGTGGAGAGGGCGTATTCAAAGCAGCTGCGCGCAAATCCCTCGATGGAGGAGTCCACGTTGTGCATGCCCTGGATAACGCCGGGCTGGTCAAAGTCGTGGATCAGGCGACGCTCCTCGTGGCCTCCGGCGTCGGTGAAGACCAGCTCTGCCTTCCCTGCGCCAGGCACGCGATACTCGACGTTTTTATAGATGTCACCGTAGCCATGGCGGGCAATGGTGATGGGGCGCTTCCAGCACTTCACCACGGGCTCGATGCCCTTGACCACGATGGGGGCACGGAAGATGGTCCCGTCGAGCATCGAGCGGATGGTGCCGTTGGGGCTCTTCCACATCTGGTGCAGGTGGTACTCCTCCACGCGCTGGGCGTTGGGGGTGATGGTTGCGCACTTGACGGCCACGCCAAGGCGCTTGGTTGCCTCGGCGGAGTCGGCGGTCACCTGGTCGCCTGTCTCGTCTCTGTGCTCGAGGCCCAGGTCATAGTACTCGGTCCTGAGGTCGACGTAGGGGCAGATGAGCTCATCTTTGATGAGCTGCCAGATGATGCGAGTCATCTCGTCGCCGTCCATCTCGACAAGGGGGGTCTTCATTGCGATCTTCGACATGCATTCCTCCAGCGTGGTTGTGTTGCGGCCCAATGTCACCCGTACGGCTCAAGTCTAGCCGACAAAGGCTACAAAACGGTTTCGGGCGAGAGCCATGCGGGCTGGTCGCGGCTTACGACGCGCGCACAGGCATAGGCTCGTGGCAGCGAGAGGATCGCAGCCCCTCGGTACGCGCCCGAGGGCATGAGTTCGAGCGACACGGCACAGTCTGCCACGCCATCGTCTACCAGGCACAGCGGCAAAAGGAGACGCATGGTTTCGGTGGCAGGGTCGTATGCGGGGGCTGCCGTGCGGTAGCTTACCTGTGCGAGGTGTAGCGAGAGGGACGCCGCGTCCTGAAGTGCCTGGCCCATGCGCCGGTAGAGGCCAGGATCGGCCTTGATTGCGCGCGCCAGCTCCCTGCAGGTGCTGCGGCTTAGATGACCGTTTCCGGTGTCGATACCGTCGCGTAGCAGGAGTGAGGCCCCATCGCTTCCGGACAGCTGCTCCTCGAGGAAGGCCTGTGGCAGGCGTCCGACCTGCCTGCCGAGAAGCGCCTCGGTGTCCAGGACGAGCATGTGGCCCCGCTGGCAAGCCACGTCCTCAATGCGCCCCAGGTAGCTCGCCGGCTGCGGGAGCTCGGATAGCGTTGCCACAAGACGGGCGCCAGGCTCCCCCGAGCCTGCGGTGGCAAAGCCGTCCAGCTTCCAGGGGATGTCACCGGCATTGGGCGAGAAGACCGCGTAGATGTCCTCGGCAAGGGGCGTGAGCAGCCCCGTGTCGAATGCCGCGAGCGAGCCGTCTGCTGCAGTGGCAACGCGCCCCTGCTCAACGGCACGATGGAAGGTCACGGTGAGGTACTCGCGCAGGATGCCGTAGCGAGAGGGACCTCCCACGCCCTCGCCAGGGAAGTTCCAGCGCTCCGGCGCCGCCATGGTGGAAAGCGTCCCCAGCGTGCGCTCCCAGGAGCCGATGAGCGCGAACTGCGCAAACTCGCGAAGCGGACTCACGGCAGACGCACCCGCCGCCCGCTGTGACGTGCTTGCGAGGTCGCTCCATGCGCCCTCGTCTGCCGCAGGCAGGCCCTCGAGGCCAACCTGCTCATGAACCGCGCTGGTCCCATCGTCACCGTCAACCAGCGAGAGGCTCCACTGCTTGCCGGACGAGGGTCGCGATGTGCGGCGGATTGTGACCTCGACCGGACCGGAGCCGTCCTCGTGGAGGTAGCGGAGCGGGAAGGTGATGCGACTTCTCGTGCCCGAGAGGGTGCCCGTCGAGCGGGCCACGCGCCAGTCCTCGTCGAGCGTGCGCGTGACATCGGCATCGATGGGAAGCTTCTGGTAGAGCACGCGGAGAAGCTCGTCCTTGCAGTGGACCTCTGCCGAGAAGCGCTCGGGGAGGTTCTGATGGGGGAGCGGCTGCGCGCTTGGCGCTGGCGCGGAGACGGGTACGGGCGCCGGAGCATGCATGGGCGCTGCGACAGGAGCTGGCGCCTCGGGCTGCGGCTGAGTCGCTGCCGCGAGATCCGCCTCCATGTCTTCATAGGGGTCGTAGGTGATGGTGAGGCTGATGCCAGGGCCAGCTGGCGTCTCAGGTGCTGTATCCCCGGGTGTCTCAGGTTCTACCTGCGGCTTGTTTGTCTCCTCGGGTGTCTCGGTGGCCGGTGTGGTTTGTGCCTCGGGCGCGGGCTCTGGTGTGGCTTCTGGCTCGGGCTCCGGCTCTGGTACGGGCTCGGGCTCCTGTGCAGATTCCGGCACCGCTGCGGGCTGCTCCACGTGGCGCGGCTTTGTCGGCTTGGGGTCATGCGAGCCCTTGCGCCGCTTCCATGGCTTGCCCTTGCCGCCCTTCTCGGTGCCACTGCCGGAACCAGCCTGTCCCGAGCGGTCGAGGTAGCCGTCGTACTCCTCGTTGGGCACAATCGTGGCGTAGACGCGTCCCTTCTTGAACACGGTGAGTCGCACGAACTCGGGGAGCGCCTCCATAAGAGATTGAATGTCGTTCTGTCCAACGTCCTGCGGCGCAATGCCGTCCTCCTGGAGCACCTCCTCGACGCGCGAGAGCAGCGCCTGACGGTTGGTCCCGAGGGTGGATGAGAGAAGCCTGTACAGGTAAAGCCTGTTTCCTGGTGTAATTCTGGGCATCGTTTGTGGCCTTTCTTTAAGAGCCGCCCGCAGTGGGGGCTGAGTTTGCAAGTTTCTACAGTAGCACCCGCAAGTGTTGGCGCACAGGGATTTCGGCGCGGATGGAGATGGGGAGTCGGGCCTCCGGATGGCACGTTTTTACGGTTGGTGGCAGTTTTTCGGGGATATCCCGAGTATCAAGAGGTTTGAGCCTTGATGAACCCCAGGTCAGTGATGTGCTACTCTCGATATCTCATATCAAAGATCTTCCCAAAACTGCCACCAACCGTCATTTTGCGAATTGGGATGGCCCGGGGAGCCCCGTACGAGTTTCGTGTTCGCCTTTTTGGCTGGACCTCGAGGGCCGACTCGTGAAATTTCTCCGGTTAGCCATGCGTAAACGTTCGCAACTTCCGGTATCGCGGGCGTCTCGTGGAAATTCGTCGGTTAGGCCATCGTAACCGCCCGGGATTTATGAGTTCAGGAGCCCCGCTCCCTGAAGCTGGCGGCACCGCCTGCCAGACCGTCGGCGGCCGACGGTGCCCCCTGCGTGCGCACCCGACTAGCATCAAAGATGCACGGCAGCTCCGGCGCAAGGAGAAACCTCGTGAAACTCAACGTCCGCAGGACCGTTCTCATCGGCTTCGCGTTCTTCTCCATCTGTGTGTTCTGGCAGATGTACAACAGCGTCATCCCTCTCATGCTCACGAACACGTTCCGCCTGGACGAGACCTTCTCGGGCATGATCATGGCCGCCGACAACGTCCTTGCACTCTTCCTCCTGCCGTTCTTTGGCTCGCTCTCCGACCGCTGCCACAGCCGTCTTGGCCGTCGCATGCCCTTCATCCTCGTGGGCACCGCGCTCGCCGTGGTGGGCATGGTCTTCCTGCCCGTCATCGACAACGCATACTACGCGGACGGCTCGGGAGCCCTTCTTGCCGCCTTCATCGGCATGCTGCTCTTTGTGCTTGTGGCCATGGGCACCTACCGCAGTCCGGTCGTCGCGCTCATGCCGGACTGCACCCCAAAGCCGCTGCGCTCGCCCGCAAACGCGATCATCAACCTGATGGGTGCCGTCGGTGGCATCATCTACCTGGGGATTGCCTCTGTCCTCTATAACAGCAGCAGAACCGCCGGACTCGACCACGTGGACTACCTGCCGCTCTTTGCGATTGTGGCGGCCATCATGGTGGTCTCGGTGGCAATCGTGTTCCTCACCGTGAAGGAGCCCAAGCTCGAGGCTGAGGTCGCGGCCTACGAGGCCAGGCATCCCGAGGAGAACCTCGTCGAGAAAGATGCCGCGACGGGTAAGGAGGTGCTTCCCGCACCGGTCAAGCGCTCGCTGGGCTTCCTTCTCGCCTCCATTGCCCTTTGGTTTATTGGCTACAACGCCATGGAGACCTGGTTCACGACATATGCGCAGGCAGAGTGGGGTATGGCACTGGGTGAGGCGTCGCGCTGCCTCATTGTGGCAAACGTGGGCGCCATCGTCTCGTACATTCCCGTGGGAGCCATTGCCAGCCGCATGGGCCGCAAGCGCACCATCCTGGGTGGCATCGTGCTTCTCGGCGGGGGCTTTGCCTTCTGCGCTGCCTGGACCTTTGCGGGCATGGGCTTCTCGCCTGCACTCTACGTGGTGATGGTGGTCCTGGGCATGGGCTGGGCGGGTATCAACGTGAACTCGCTGCCCATGGTGGTCGAGATGTGCAAGGGCTCCGACACCGGCAAGTTCACCGGTCTCTACTACACGTTCTCGATGGCTGCGCAGACGGTGACGCCCATCGCTGCGGGCTGGCTCATGCACCACGTGAGCTATCGCTTGCTCTTCATCTATGCCACGGTGTTTGTCGCCGCGAGCTTCGTGACCATGCTCTTTGTGCATCACGGCGATTCTAAGCTGGTCGAGAAGCGCGGACTCGAGGCATTTGATACGGACTAGCGATATCCTAGGGGCATCGCGTTTGGTCCCACTGGTTTTGAGGAGGATTGTCGATGGTACGCTGCATGATTCGCAAGCACCCGGTGCTTTTCGCCGCCGGCATGGCCGTGGGCCTGGGGGCGGCTGCCGTGTGCGGCCTGGCGCCTCGTACGGGTAACAAGACGGTGGACGAGCGCTGGGACGAGTTTGCCCGCTACCGCTATGCGCATCGCGGTCTGCACGACGATTCCCTAGGCGCCCCAGAGAACTCGCTTGCTGCCTTTAGGCGCGCCCGCGAGTATGGCTTTGGCGTGGAGCTTGACGTGCATCTCACGGCGGACGACCGTCTGGTTGTGATCCACGACTCAGACCTCAAGCGCATGACGGGCAGGGAGGGCATCGTCGAGGAACTCACGCGCCCGCAGCTCGAGGAGTACCGTCTCAACGGAACCGACCAGGGCATCCCCACGCTCGGCGAGGTCCTGAGGATCTTCGAGTGGGATGGCAGGGGAACCATGCCCGCGCCGCTCATCATCGAGATCAAGACCTACTGCGAGAACGCTGACCTTCTCACCAGCCGCGTCATGGAGTGCCTGGACACTTTCGACGTGCGCTACTGCATCGAGAGCTTCGACCCGGCGGTGCTGGTGTGGCTGCGCCGCAACCGTCCCGAGGTCATTCGCGGCCAGCTCTCGATGGACTTCCTCGCCAGCGATGCCGGTGCAAGCGCCAAGGCACTGCCGCTGCCGCTGCGCGTGGGGGCAACTGCCCTTCTCGGCAACGTGGCCGCCAAGCCGGACTTCATTGCGTACAAGTTTGATGACCGCGAGCAGCCTGCGGTGCGCCTGGTGTGCGGGCTTCTCGGCGGCAAGCTGATCACGTGGACCATACGAAGCGAGCGAGACATGCTCGCCTCCGAGGCCGAGGGTGCGCCGGTGATCTTCGAAGGTTTCCTGCCTGCTCCGCAGTCCTGCGTGAACGCGCATTGGAAGGGCGCTACGGCGTAAGCTCGTGAGAAAGCTGCCAACTGGGTCGCCGCCTTGCTCATGCAGGGCGGCGCACTTCTCGCTAGCTGGTCTTCTCGCTATTGTTGGCGCGCTTCTCGTCCCTGTGGCCCTTTGCCCAGAGCTTGGCCTCGCGGTTGCGCATGTTCCACACCGTGGCCTCCATGCCCAGCGGGACGTAGTCGAGCTTCTCGAGGTCCTGGGGGAGGTACTCCACCAGGCCGCGCTGTGGCGTGGGCGAGAAGTGCGGGGGTTCCGGTCCGGGCGCGGCCTCCAGGGCAAAGACCTTTGCACCGTTGGCCGCAAGGCGCTCCTCGTAGCCGCTCGTGGGTTCGTTGGGGAAGTCTGCCCGTGCGTCCTCGCTGGTCCAGAGTACCTCGTACCCGGTAGCGGCAAGCTCCTCGAGCGTGAAGAGGTAGAGGGGTCGGCTGTCGGTCTTGAGGCGAAGTGCGCCACTTGGCGCGAGGATGCGGCGGTAGTCCATAAGGTATGTGGCGTCGGTAAGGCGCAGGCGCGCCTGGCGTTTGCGCGGAAACGGAGTGGGGAAGTTGAGGTAGATGCGCGAGAGCTCGCCAGGGGCGAAGGCCTCGGTCACGCGGTGGCCGTCCCAGGCGAGAAAGACCACGTTCTCAAGGCCGCTCTTCGCGGCGATGCCGCCGGCGTAGGCCATACAGAGCGGCTCGCCGTCCATACCGAGGAAGAGCACGTCCGGCTCGCGGCGGGCGGACTCCACCGTGAAGGCACCCTTGCCGCAGCCAAGGTCGAGACGGACCTCGCGGAAGCGCCTCGGCTGCGCTGCGCCTTTTTCGAGGGCTGTGCTGCCAACGGGGAAGCATGCCTCGGCCCAACGGCCAGCGTAGTCCTGCGGCGCAGGCTCGATGAAGTCCGCGTAGCGCTCGAGGCGCTCCTCGAGGACGAAGTGCTTGGGAGTTCGTGCGTGCATGGGACCTCGGCTATTCTGTGCTCGTCTCGGCGCTGGATGCGGACGCGGCGTTCGCGCTTCTCCCGCCGCCCAGCGTGAACGTGGTGGCGGCATGCAGCATGTTGACCTCCGCCAGCTCGAGCTTGCCGTCGATGTAGGGCTTGTACATGGCGTCGATAGAGCCAACGCCCATCGAGCAGCCGCTGCACTGCTCGCACGAGCCGTCGCCGCAGAAGCTGAGCCCGCGGCGCACGATCTCCTCGCGCTCTTCTCTCGTGGTGTCCTTGATGAGGATGCTCTGTGTCATGCGCGGGCGCTCCCTAGAGCTTGCCATGGAGCTTGAGCTCCTCAATGAGCATACGGTCACGGTATTCGGCAAGGGTCTCCGGAGTGTTGCCTGTCTCGGGGGTACGGTGAGAGAGTTCCTCGTCCACGCCCCTTTGTGCGATGTCAGACCACTCGGCGGGGAACTCTTTCCAGTCTGCCATGTCCTTGAGCCAGAGCGTCGTGGAGTCGTGCAGGTGGTTCATGAGGCCGGCGACGCCTCCCTTGCCGCCGCCAAGCTCGAACACGAGGGACGGTCCCATGATGCCCCAGCGGATTCCAGGTCCAAAGGTCACTGCCTTGTCCGCGTCCTCTACCGAACACACGCCACTCATCACGAGGTCTGCCACCTCGCGGTAGAGCGCCATCTGAAGTCGGTTGCAGATGAAACCTAGGGCTTCCTTCTTGAGAACAACAGGCTCCATGCCGATGCGCTGGTAGAAGTCCTTTGCGCACGCGACGGCTTCCTCCGTGGTCTTCTCGCTGCGCGTTATCTCGACGAGGGGGATGAGGTGGGGCGGATTGTAGGGGTGCCCGCCGCAGAAGCGCTCGGGGTGCTTGGCGTTCTTTGCAATCTCGGTCACGAGGAGACCAGAGGTGGAGCTTGCGACGATTGCGTCGGGGGCGGCTGCGGCCTCGATCTGCTCAACGATCTCCCACTTGACCTCATAGTGCTCCGCAGAGCTCTCCTGAATGAACTGCGCGTTCTTCACGGCCTCGGCGACGGAATTGGTGTAGTGGATGCGGGACGCGATTTCCTGCGCCTGTCCCTCCGTGTAGACGCTGTTCCTGACGAGGGAGTCCAAGCTCGCCTGTACGCGCTGTCGCGCAAGCGAGCTGGACTCCGGCGTGCGGTTTTGAGCCCAGACCTCAAGGCCCGCCATTGCGAACTTGAGCGCATAGCTGTAACCGATGACCCCCGCGCAGATAGATGCGGCTACCTTGATATCGTTTGCCTTCATGCCAATCCTTCCGATGCGTGCCTGCCAAGAAGTATAGGCCAGGTAACGTGCCCGACTTTGTTTTTTCGATACCGATATGGTGCCTATATGCGCAAATGCTCGACTAGGAACAAGGAAGGATTACATGACGTATGTCTTATATAGAGAGAAGAATAATTCAGTCAGTTGATATAGGTTTTCCTCGTCGGCAAACCAAGAGACGTCACCTATTCTTATATAATTTGACCTAATATAAATACGTGAACTAGTCCCATTCTGGTAGCATATCTCAAACATATCGGTGTACCAACCATCCTCAGGAATATTGAATATCGTGGCAAGCGGCGGTCCATTTACATCAAGATTGCTAAGCATGCCGACTACTGCTTCCGAGCCGCCATCACTACCAATAATCAGCACGCGATTAACCTTACTAAAATCCGGGTAGCCAAAAAACTGTGGAGGAGCAGACACGGTAAACAGGGTGATGACGATAAGCATAGGGGCAATAAAACGAACTAATCTTTTGCAGCGTCGCTTCATCGTCATCGCCCCACTTGTTGTTGCCAACTCATCCGCTCAGCCCGACTCCTTCATCTTGATAAGTACGGGGTATATGGTGATTAGTTTCACATCACTTCGGGCAAGTGATGTGAAATCGGCAGACGGATGAATAAGCCCTACGAGTTCTCATTGTGCTCGAGGAATCGTTCGATGACTTAAGATAGAAATGTCGTGTGAATGTCCTCGAATGTCGAAGGAGCCAAGATGGCTGATGATGCAAAGCAGCGCGCGCTCGACGCGCACAGGGAATGGCATGGCAAGATCGAGGTCGTGAGCAGGGCAAAGATTGGCACGCCGGAGGAGCTTGCCGTGGCGTATACGCCGGGCGTCGCCGTCCCCTGCCTTGAGATCCAGAAGGACCCGAGCCTGTCGTACGAGTACACCCGTCGCTGGAACCTCGTCGCCGTGGTGACAGATGGCTCCGCGGTTCTCGGCCTTGGCAACATTGGCCCCGAGGCAGGCATGCCGGTCATGGAGGGCAAGTGTGCCCTCTTCAAGACCTTCGCCGACGTGGACGCCTTCCCCCTGTGCATCCGCTCCAACGATGTGGACGAGATCGTCCGCACCGTGCAGCTGCTCGCCGGCAGCTTTGGCGGCGTGAACCTCGAGGACATCTCCGCACCGCGCTGCTTCGAGATCGAGCGTCGCCTCAAGGAGACCTGCGACATCCCCGTCTTCCACGACGATCAGCACGGTACCGCCGTCGTGACGTGCGCCGCGCTCATCAACGCGTGCCGTCTCACCGGGCGCGAGTTTGCCGACGTCAAGGTGGTCTTCTCGGGCGCCGGTGCCGCGGGCATCTCCATCGCACGCCTCATGAAGCGCATGGGCGTGCGCGACGTGATCATCTGCGACCGTCGTGGTGCCATCTACGAGGGCCGCGAGGGGCTGAACTCCGTGAAGGAGGAGGTCGCCACCTGGACCAACCGAGAGGGCGTGCACGGAAGCCTTGCCGACGCAGTCAAGGGCACCGACGTCTTTGTGGGCGTCTCCGCCCCCGGCGCGCTCACCCAGGACATGGTGCGCACCATGGCGAAGGACCCCATCGTCTTTGCCTGCGCGAACCCCGTGCCCGAGATCATGCCCGACGAGGCGCTCGCCGCTGGTGCCGCCGTGGCGGCGACCGGCCGCTCGGACTTCCCCAACCAAATCAACAACGTGCTGGCGTTCCCCGGCATCTTCCGCGGTGCGCTTGACGTGCGCGCGAGCGACATCAACGACGACATGATGGAGGCCGCTGCCTACGCCATCGCCGGCCTGGTGGACGACGAGCACCGCGCGGCGGACTGCATCATCCCCGGTGCCTTCGACAAGCGCGTCGCGCCCGCCGTGGCTGCGGCTGTGGCCGACGCCGCACGCAAGAGCGGGGTTGCGAGGATCTAGCGTTCGAGCATTCGAATGGGCTTAAGAGGGCGGGCCTTTGGTCCGCCCTCTTTTTTCGCGACAACTGAAGGACTGCGTTACTCAATCCTTCGATTGCTACGGCTACGGATGATTCCCTAGGAAAATGTGGGAGACTCGCACATTTTTCCAACGAATAATGTGCGAGCTGTGTCGGCGAGACTCATGGTGATTGCTCCATGTCCGTTATGGTGCCTGCAAAGAGTGGCGTTGGTGTCATGTTGTCAAGGATGAAGTAGACGAAGGGCCGGTCTAGGATGACCTCCCGGACCTCGGGCTCATCCGGCGTTGCCGTTGAGCCAACCATGTTTATTACGGTGACCGCTGCCGCCCTTGTTCCGGTCTCGTTTACGTCGATGAAGGTCTTTTGAAGCATGGTGCTTATGGCAAGGTTACCCTCCTTGAGGGTAGCCATGTGCGAGAAGACGGTGAGCATGGTGTCTAAGGCATTGCGTGCCCATGCCTGACAGCTGGTCGTTGAGCTGTGCATCTGCGGCGATGCGGTCTCTAGCTGGGAGAGCATATCTCCTACGGCCCCGGCTGCTGTCAAGGCCAGGGCAAGGGGTACCGAGAGAGGAGAGGCAAGCACGTTTTGCCTGCCGGTTTGTGAGATAGGCGACTTGAAGAAGACGAACAGTGAAGTCAAACAGCGCGTGCGTTGCCATTGGTCTGCAAGGGCGTTAGCGATGGGTTCTTGCTCGCGTGAAGCGTTGCACTGCGGGCAAATCGAGGAGGGAAAGAGCGGTTTGGCGTCCAACGGGGCGTTCCATGGGTACTCCCTGCTTGTAGCGTAACGCAATTATTCACTATGGAATCTTCAGGAATTGCTGTGAACCGACAAGAGGAAGGCTTCGCGCGAGCTGAGTGGCCAAAATTACGTTCGGAAGTCAACATATGTGGATTATTTTTACTAGCACAAGCCGTATGAGACTGTGTCGGATGCCCCGGTGCGGAGTTCGGCGAGTACATGCGGACGCCCTCGCTAGCGTTTTCCCTGTTGGAGATAACGTCGGGTGGAAGGGGCGTGCGCTAGCGAGGGCTACCCATGCCCCTCGCGGCTCTGGACTTACACACAACCTTACTTTTGAACGTAAATCAGGACTGTTCGCCAGTGCGGTGATGTCTGTGAACACGGGACAGTGCTGAAGTAACCGTGCGGAGCGAAGCTACAACACAGTGGGCGGGCTTATTTCTGCTAGAGCTCAGTCAGAACGAACAGGTCGGGTGGCTGGCTGCAGATGTATTGAATGCGCTCTTGTGCAGCGGAATAGTCGCCTGCATGATCTGGGTCATCACGGTAGCAACTGATGGTTGCCGTGGGCTCGACCTGAGAGTCCAGCCATTCATCCAAAATGTTGTCAAAACCCTCGCGTAGCGAAATTGAATACGCGTGACTCTGCACGCCGCCCTCTCGGAGATGCGCTGTCATGGTGAGAGTGGTTGACGCCAACAGATCCGCACTGCGCCTTTCGAGGAGCCTATGCAACGCGATGCCGGCCTCGACTTGTTGGACGGCCTCTTCCCAGGTTGGGGTTCCAGAAAGGCCCTTCTCGGATAGTTGCTGGGAAAGCGCCTTTGCCGCGTCGAGAGCGCCGTCTGTTGGAAACTCTGTATACAGAGTTCTGTTAAATGCGCGCTCGTCTTCGTCCTGCACATCGTAAGCCACTACGTAGCTCGTGGCGGTACCGTTGTCCTCTGGAAGAGGCTCGTTCTCGCCCGTTTCCCCGTTATACAGTGCATCGAACCTTACGATAGTTTGCCCTGTCGCATTTTGACCAGCCGCAAGACTTGTATTTGGCCCAGAGAGCGAATATTCAATTGATTCGATTCCATCCCCCATGCAGGTAAGATCGATATCTCTCGAGGCATACCACGTTCCGGCATCCGTGGTGCCTGAGGAGCCAAGTGTGCTAATGAATCTCGTGGTAAGCACACTTCCGTCCTCTTGGGGTATGCCTTCGGCGTATGCACGCAGCACAAAGGGATTACTTGGACTCTCTGTAATCGAATCCTGGTCGTTCCGCTGATTTCTGCCGAGAATCGCCAAACCCAATAGAGAAGCGGCGACACCTACTGACACAGCGCCTCCCCACAGGAGATGCCGTCTTGTGACGGAGCGTCCTGTTCTAGTCCAAACGATTGCGTCGCCGCCCATTTGGCGAGCCTTGCATTCAACCCTTTCTCGTACCTTATTGGGAAGCCGTACCTCCTTGGCTAGTGCTTTGAGTTCCCTCTCCAGCAGCTCGTCACTCATTATTGCCCTCCATTCCCATAGATTCGAGATATCTCTTCATCTGTAACCTTGCTCTATGGAGTCTTGTACGTACGGTGGCTGGTGGACAGCCCACTATCGCGGCGATTGTTTCGGTTGGGTATTCCTCAACATAGTGAAGAAGGGCGACCACACGCAGCTTCTCGGGCAGTGCCTTGAGCGCCGCCCAGACGGGATTTTGCTCAAGAGCGCTTACCGCCGCTTCCGCAGGATCGAGATCTGTAGAAGGGATCGCGGCAATCATCTCGTCGGACGGGGCAATGCGCTTGTGCCAAGGGGATCTATACAGCTCGTGGCATCGATTAATGGTTACTCGCAATAGCCAGGCGTGGAGGTGTTCTTCATCAGCAAACTCCGTTTTGCTCGTAAGAAGGCGCAGGAATACGTCTTGAGAGACATCTTGGGCATCAATCTGAGAGCGAGTCTGGCTTAGGGCAACAAGGTAGACGGCGTCTCCATGGAGGTCCATTGCACGACGGATGAAGCTTTCTCTCCCACTGCAGGGCGCATGGTGTTCGCTGTCCCGCATGTATGTCCTCCGCTTCATCTTGTGACTGTTACCATTTACATGCGCTAGCGGGGTCGAATGTTCCCGCTGAACAGAAAAAATTGTGCAATGCGCGCGAGAGTAGTGCGGTGGTATTTGTTTCGGAGTGACAGCCCTGCGTCTATGAAGGCTGCAGACTTCCCGTGCAAGACGGATAGCTCAAATTGCGTACGGAAGCCAAGATATGTAGGTTATTTTCCTGTGTGGAGGAGCGCTTTGAGTCCTAGGCGGTGGGTGCAGTACCAGCCGGATGGCATTTTCCCTGTTGGCGATTTCTGTAGGCCTTCACGAATGTTGCCCAACGATGGTCAATAGCCCCCGGTGCGGTCACCTACTTACACAATACCTCGCATCCGTACGTAATTCGGGACCGTCTGCTAGCGCAGTTCGCTTCCGGAGGCGCCCACCGTGCTACCAGGCTTCGCGCTCACGTGGTTGACCACCACAATACCTGCGCTCACCAGCGCTAGCGCGCAGACGGACCGCACGGGGTCAACCTGCTGGTACTCACCGAGAAGTACCGCAGAAAGCACGAAGCCAAACACGGGGTTCATAAAGCCGTAGACCGAGATGCGCGAGACCGAGTTCACGGAGAGTAAGAGCGACCACACACTGTACGCTGCCGCCGAGATGAAGCCCATGTACGCGAGAAGCGCAATGGCGCTCGGCCCGACGGGCGAGAAAGCCCCACCGCCAGCCACGCCCATCGCCATGAGTCCGAGTCCGCCCACCACAAACTGCCACCCGCTGAGAAGCACCGGGTCATGACGCGCGGAGAGCCTCTGGATGAGGCAGGAGGACGTGGCCGAGCACAGCGTGCTCAGAAGAATCATCCCCTCGCCCATCGGCGAGAAGGAAAGCGAGAGGCTCCCCAGGCTGCCTCCGAGGTTGATGAGGACCACGCCAGAAAACCCCAGCAAGCAGCCCGCGACCTTCCTGCCGGTGAGTCGCTCTTGCCGGAACGCCAGCGCTGAGAGCAGAATGGCAAAGAAGTTGGCGCTTGCCTCGATGACCGAACTCGTGGTTCCCGCGGCATGAGCAAGTCCCAGGTAGAAGAAGGCGTACTGCCCAAAGGTCTGGAAGAGCGCCAAAAGGGCAATGGGGCCAATATCGGTGTGTCGGGGTACAAGAGACTTTCGCCAAGCGATGCTCACGAAGAGGATGACCATGAAGCCGGCAATGACGAACCTTGTGCCAGCAAAGAGCATTTGCGATGCCGTGTCGGTGCTGGCAATGCCAAAGAGTGCGTAGCCAACCTTGATGCAGGGGAAGGCTGATCCCCAGAGGAGGCAGCAAAGCGCTGCAACGAGAAGAGCGCCCCACGTGCTTGTGAGGAAGCGCTCCTTTTGCGCGTTCATATGGAACTCTGCGTCTGCCCCCTGTGTCATGCGTCCCCTCTCGTTTCCGGCGATTTAGTATACGCGGTTGCCGGGCCTTACAACCACCCCGCCCTGGCCCGGCTGCCGCTGCATAAAAAGGCTCTAGCGCGGGGTTTTCGAGACCTCCGTGCACAAAAAAGCTCTATCGCGGGGCCTATAGACAAGCTAATATCAAAAATGCAATTACATATGCAATTACTCGTATAGTTTATGAAAAATTTACATAAATACGCATACGATAGTTCAATAGTTGATAAAAGATCACGGAAGGTCCCCGCGATAGGCTGTTTTTGTGCACGAGCTTCGAAACTTCCCATCGATAGCCCGTTTTTGGGCTCTTCCGCGTTTCTAGTGGGTAGCACGGGCAAGTGAGGTCTGCGCCGAGAA
>NZ_DBHHPX010000014.1:0-62378 GCF_057241865.1 Tractidigestivibacter sp. | reverse complement strand
GTGGTGCTTCTCGCCTTTGTGACCACCGCGATGAGCGCGCAGTCGTGCGGACAGACGGGCATCGACCCCATGGAGATCTTTGGCCTCATCGTGCTGCTGCTTGTCTCGGCGTTTGCACAGGTACGAGAAGTACAGCTCTTCTTTATTGCCGGCGTGGTGGCTGTTGCATGCGGACTTGCCGGCGACGTGATGAACGACTTCAAGGCCGGGAGCATCCTTGGCACCGACCCGCGCGCCCAGTGGCTTGGGCAGGCGATTGGTGGCGTGCTGGGGGCGGTTGTCTCCGCTGCCGTCATGATGGCGCTGGTCAGCGCCTATGGACCCGACGCCTTTGGGCTGGGAAGGGAGTTCGTCTCGGCACAGGCGAGCGTTGTGGCCACGATGGTCTCGGGCATTCCCAGCGTTCCGGCGTTTGCCATTGGACTTGTGGCAGGCATTGGCCTCTACTGGGCGGGCCTGCCGGCCATGATGCTGGGACTTGGCGTCTACCTGCCGTTCTACATGTCGTTCACCGCTGCGTTGGGCGCTGCGCTCAAGTGGGCCATTGACCGTGCGCGCACCGCTCGCAACGCGGGGCTTCCCGAGGACGAGCGTGCCGCACGCGATGCCGATGTGCAGGAGGCTGGCGTTGTTGTGGCCTCTGGCGTGCTTGGCGGCGAGTCGATCGTCGGCGTCATTGTCGCGATGGCGAGCGTCATCGCGGGCCTTGCGGGGTAGCCTATGCGTTGAACACGTAACGGTCGAGTCGGCCAAAGGCCTCCTGCACGCGCAAGAGCGGCAGCGCAAGGTTAACGCGCACGTAGCAGGGTCCGTGGAACGCACGCCCATCCTGCCAGTCCACGCCCACGCGCCATCCCGCGCGCTCAACCCAGTCGATGTCGCGACCGTGCCTCTCGCACCACTCGCTGCAGTCGAGAAGCAGCATGTAGGTTCCCCCGGGCCGGCTCGCGTGCACGCCCTCGAAGTGCTTGCAGATAAAGTCGCACGCCCAGGTCACGTTGCCATCCAGCACCTGCAGAAGCTCGCCCAGCCACTCCTCGCCCTCGCGGCTGTACGCGCCGATAAGCGCATGCATCGAGAGCACGTTCATCGAGTTGTAGTGGCACTTTGAGCCCCTGGACGCCACGCGGTCGCGCAGGCAATCGTCGTAGATGATGCGATGGCTCCCCACGAGCCCTGCCAGGTTGAAGGTCTTGCTCGGCGCATAGAGCGCCACGGTACGTCTGTGGGCGTCGTCGCCCACAGACTGGGTCGGCACGTGATGATGCCTGGGGCAGCACCAGGTCGGACCAAATCTCGTCAGAGGTCACCACGCAATCGTGCTCTCGGTAGGCCTCCCATCGCGCGCTCGATCTCCCAGCGCTCCCACACGCGCCCGCACGGGTTGTGCGGCGAGGCGAGCAGAGCACCGCCACGTGGATGTAGTTCTCCTCCAGCTTTGCAGCCATGTCGTCACAAAGTCCATGCGCCACACGCCCTGCTTGTCCTGAACGAGAGGCGAAAGCACGATCCGGTAGCCGTTCTCCTCGATGCAATGCGTGAAGCCTATGTAGGTGGGACTGTGGAGAAGCACGGCGTCGCCTGGCGCCGCAAGGGCCGTGAGCGTCGAGACCACGCCGCCAAGGACTCCGTTCTCGTAGCCTATGTGGCCGGGCTCAAGCCCATCCACGCCGTTACGACGTCGCTGCCAGTCAATGATGGCCTGGTAGTACTTATCGCGCGGCGAGAAGTAGCCAAAGGCCGGGTGCTCGATTCGCTTGGCCATGGCGCGCGTAATCGATGGCGCCGTCGGGAAGTTCATATCGGCGACCCACATGGGGATGGCGTCAAAGCCCTCCGCCGGCGCATCTGGCGCGGTGCCACCCAAACCAAGCCCGTCCACCGCGATGGCACCCATGCCCTGCCGTTCCATGATCGATGTGAAGTCGTCCGCCATGCGCTCTCCTCCTTTGGTGCCACGCCCTACTCGGCGGTGACGACCCTCTTCGCAACAGAGGCGACCAGGCCATCCGGGTCCGCGTCCATGATCACCACATCAACGCCATCTGGCTTCGCGAAGCGCACGAATGACCTACCCGCACCGACCTTCGACTCATCCATGAGGATGGTACGCGTGCGCGCGTGCCTCAGAAACTCGACCTTAGCGATGGCCGTCTGCTCGTACTCCGCAAGGAATCCGAAGCTTGGCTCAAAGCCGTCCGCGCCGAGAAACACTTCCTCCGCGTACACGTCGCGCAGGCTAGCCACCACGAGAGGCCCACAGTAGTGGCGATACTTGCGTTCGAGCTTGCCGCCGGTACTCATGATGGTGACATCGGGAAGGTGGGCCTCTGCGTAGTCGATGACGTGACAGGCATTCGTCACGATGGTGAGGTCGCGCTTCTTGTCGAGCGCCATCACAAACTCGAGCGTGGTGGAGCCCGAGCCAACGAGGATCATCTCGCCATCATGCACGCGCTCTGCAGCCAGCCGGGCGATCAGCCTTTTTGCGCTGGCGTTCTTGCGCAGCCTCTCCGACACGCGGGGTATCACGTTCTGGGTCACGGCAACCGCACCGCCATGGGTGCGCTTGAGAAGGCCCTCCTGCTCGAGGTAGTCGAGGTCCCCGCGCGCCGTGACCGCAGACACGCCAAACTCCTCGCATATGGAGGAGACGAGCACGCTCTGGCGCTCATCCACCATGCCCACGATGCGCTTCCGCCGCTCCTCGGCAAGCAGGCGTCCTCCTGTGGTCCCCATGTGCAATACCTCCTCGACAGAGCGAACGGCCGAGGCGCATTACGCAACCTGGGTGATGCGAACCTCCCGCTCGAACTCCTCCACCTTAGCAAAGTCTCCGAGCCCTGCGCTCATGGCAACGTTGGCCCCGGTGGCCATTGCACGCGCGAGCGCCGGCACAACTGCGCTGCGGTCCGCGTACCAGATCGAGAGGAAGCCGGCAAGCGTGGCGTCCCCCGCGCAGGCTGTGCTCAACACGGGCACGCGGACGGCATCGGCTCGCCACACATGCTCCCCGTTGGAGAAGTACGCCCCATCGCCACCCAGCGTGAGCAGCACGTTCTGGGCACCGCACGCGTGAATCTTTCCCAGCGCCACAAGGATCGCTGACTCGTCGCCCACATCAGCGCCAAAGACTGCCGCAGCCTCCTCGTCGTTGGGCTTGATGAGCAGCGGGCGCTTCTCCACAAGCTCGGCCAGGTGCGGGTGGGAGATGTCAAGGACAAGGTCTGCGCCCCTCTCGTGCACCACGTCGATGAGCTCGTCGTAATAGGATGGGTCGATCTGGGGGGGCAGGCTGCCAGACACCACCAGGCAGTCGAGGTCCTGGGCCTGGCGGAGAAGCCCGAGCATCTCCTCCTGCTTCTCTCTGCCCACGGGAGCCCCGGCGTTTGGGAACTTGTATTCGCCGTCGGGAGTCGCGATGAAGAGGTTCACGCGCGTGATGCCGTCGATAAGGACGGGCTCCACCTCGCAGACCTTCCGTGCACCGCAGACGATGTAGTCACCCGAGAAGCCTCCGAAGAACCCCAGTATCTTTGAGTCCACCCCGTAGTGCTTGAGGGTGAAGCTCACGTTGAGCCCCTTGCCGTTGGGGGTGTACACGGCATTGCGCGTGCGGTTGACGTGCTGGGTCGACGGGCGGTCGCTCGTGACGTTCATGTCAACCGCGGGGTTGGTGGTGAGGGTGTAGATCATTGGTCCTCCAGGATCGCCGGACTCATCAAGGGGGCCCGGCAGAAGCCGGGCCCCTGGAGGAAACGAACGGGTTGGGATGGGTCGTGCCAGGGACGCCAGGACCACCCTACTCCGCAACGACGCCGCCGCTCTTGTCATACTCGTACTTCTTGAAGATGACGTAGAGGATGCCGCCTACGACGGTGCCGGCGAGAATCGCGAGAACCCAGGGGCCGCCACCGTCGACGACGGGCAGGACGAGGAACCCGCCGTGAGGCGCAGGGTCATGCACGCCAAAGAGGATCGTGAGGATGGCGCCAATGGACGAGCCGAGCATCATGATGGGCATGACAGGCCAGATGTTCTTTGTCATGAACGGAATGGCGCCCTCGGTAATGTGCGTGCAGCCGAGGATCAGGTTCACGATGCCGGCATCGTGGTCGGCCTTGGAGAAGTACCTCTTGCCGACAATCACAGCAAAGGTGGTGATGAGGGGCGGGACGATGCATGCGGCAGAGACGGCGGCCATGAAGTTCGTGCCAAAGTTGTACGTCTCGGTGCCAACGCCTGCGGCAAGCGCCTCGGTGAGCATCATGGTGCCGGTGACGTACGCTGCCTTGTTGACGGGACCGCCCATGTCAAATGCGCACATGCAGCCAATCGCAAGGCCGAGGACGATGGGGCCAGAGGACTCGAGGCCCTTCAGGAAATCCATCATGCCGGTGTTGATGGCGGCCATGGGGCCAGAGATGCCCAGCATCACAAGGCCAACCACGAATGCAGAGAGAAGCGGGTAGAGGAAGATGGCCTTCAGGCCGTCAAGGTTCTTGGGCAGCCCGGACAGCAGCTTCTCGAGGCCGAGAATGACGTAACCGGAAAGGAAGCCGCCGACGATGCCGCCAAGGAAGCCAAAGCCGACGCCGGTGCCACCCGCGTCGATGAGGCCAGTCTCAGGCGAGACGGGCAGGCCCTGGATGGCAATCATGCCGGCGATGAAGCCGGGGACCAAGGCGGGGCGCTTGCCGATGGACTCGGCGATGTAGGCCGAGAGCACCGGGACCATGAGGTTCATGGCGATCCCGCCGACGATCTTGAGCATGGCGGCGAAGGAGTTGTAGTCGGCTGCGGTGGAATCATATGAGGTGATGCCCCAGAGGAACGAGATGGCCGTAAGGACGCCGCCGGCGACAACGAAGACCAGCATGTGGCTGACGCCGTTCATCAGGTGCTTGTAGATGATATGCCCGACGGATTCCTTCTCCTCGGGGGCGTCGCTCGTGGCCTTGGCAACCTCTTCAGAGAGCTCGCCTTTCGCCTTGGCCGCAAGCGCCTTGTCGATAAGGCCGCTTGGGTCCTTGATCGCGGCAGTCACGCCAGCGCTCACGACGGGCTTCCCCTCAAAGCGCTCGGGCTGGACATCCTTGTCCGCCGCGATAATGACTGCCTTGGCGGCACGAATCTCCGCAGGCGTCACCTCGTTCTCGGCGCCAACCTGCCCTTGGGTCTCCACCTTGATGGTAAGGCCCCTGTCCTTGGCAGCCTTCTCAAGGGCCTCCTTGGCCATGTATGTGTGCGCGATACCCGTTGGGCATCCCGTCACAGCCAGGAGGTCATAGGCGGTGTTCTCGTTTGCCATCCTCGCTCCTCTCAATGCAGCACGTGCGTGATGCATGCCAGGGAACTACGTAATTTACACGCACAAACCATCGTTAAACCATGCATCCATCACAATCTCTGTACGTGAAGACAGTATACGTAAGTTTTCGTAAGAAAACGAAAGTTCCTAGCGATAGCATCGCGCATACCGCTCGCCAAGGCACAAGGGCCGCTCGCCCTTTCTGTTGGAGCTGAGACGCGAGAAAGGAAGGGGCCTGTGCCCTACGCGCCTTGGGGGCTCTCCTCCCGCCAGCCCTTGCACACGTCCACCCAACCCTCGGCCGCCGAGCAGCGCTCCAGCTGCTCAAGCGTCAGGCCAATCGCGCTGTTCTCGCTTCCCGCTGCAGGAAACACGAGGTCAAAACGGCGCAGCGAGACGTCCGGGTACGTGCGCACGCCGGGCTTTACGGCAAACGGGCAGATGCCGCCCATGGGGTGGCCCACCACCTGGGGTAGGTCGTCGGGCGTCACGAAGCGCGGCTTTGTCCCAAACTCACGCTTGAAGGCCGAGCTCCAGAGCTTGGCGTCGTCCGCGCACACCGCGAGGACGGCGCCCTCCCCCGCCACGCATGCCATGGTCTTCGCGATGCGCGCGGGCCCGCACCCCAGGTCACGCGCCGCCAACTCGACCGTGGCGCTCGACTGGTCGAACTCGATGATCTTATCGGCAACGCCAGAGGGCGCAAGGTAAGTCTGGACGTCCTGAACTGACATGCCCAGTGTCTCCCCTCGAAAGGCGCCCATCGCCAGGCGGCGCCCAGAAGGGTAGCCCATCACCGCCTGCCGCAGAACTACCACCGCTGGCCATAGGACTGCCCTGCGCCGAGAAGTCCTTCCTCCTGCGAGGCAATGCCGTCGCTCTCGCGCAGCGCACGCCTGTTTACCAGGTGTTCCTTCCAGCCGTACGAGAGCTGCCGCGGTACGGGGGCGTCCAGCTCAACGTGGCCGAAGGCGTTCACGACTCGCGTCCCGCAGGGAAGCTCCCGCTCGCGCGAGAAGTTCGTGAGGTAGTTCGCGTGCACGTGGCCGTGGACCATAAGGGCGGGCCGCCAGCGCTCGGCCAGGTCGTTGAAGCACTCGAAGCCCCGGTGCGGCAGGTCGTCGAGGTCGCCCATGCCACGCGCAGGCGCGTGGGCGAGCAGCACGTCGAAGCCGCCTAGCAGGCGGATCCGCGACTCAACCTTACGTATGCGCTTGCGCATCTCGCGCTCGGTCGACATGTAGGTGCCATCCTTGTAGCGCATGGAGCCTCCCAGCCCCACGATGCGCAGGCCCCGATAGATGTAGACGGAGCCGTCCACGCAGATGCAGCCCAGTGGCGGCTTTCGGCGGTAGCCCTCGTCGTGGTTGCCATGGACATAGAGCACCGGGCACGAAAGCATCGTGACGAGAAACTCGAGATAATCCGCATCAAGGTCACCTGCGGCAAGGACGAGGTCGACATCCTCGAAGCGGGAGCGGCAAAACCCCTCCCAGAGGGCACGCTCCTCAACGTCGGCAACAGCGAGAATCCTCATGAGGCCAAGCCTCCGCCCACAGACGTCTCGTCAATGGGGTGCCAGTTTTCGGGAAGGGTGCCCTCTATGTTGTCGTTGAGCCAGCTCATGGACACAACGTCTTGCTCCTTCAACCTGGGCGACCCTGCCGGCTGCACCACGCCCAGCTGGCTACGAAGCTCCCCCGCAAAGGGGTCAAGCACACCTTGCTCGATGCCATGCGTGACCTGCTCGACAAGCTTACGCGAATAGTAGGGCAGGTCATCCGAGAGGCGTAGCCCGATGACCCCCGCCGACATGCCGTACCAGTAGCTTACCGCCCACGGACGCCCCTCTCCATCGGTGTCCTGCCACGAGCCGTTGAGCAGCCCCTGGACGATAAGCTCGTAGTAGCGGCCCCAGTTCCACACCGGCAGCGCGAGGTTGTGCACGCGGCCGTTCACCATCTGGTAGAGGCCCAGCGCGCAGGAATCGTCCCACGGCGCCGTGACATCAGAGCCCGACATCACGGTGACGCCCTCGTCTGCCATCCTGTGATAGAGGGAGTCGCCGCCACGCGTGGAACAGACCAGGCGAACCTTGACCTCGGGGTCCACAAGCGCCGCTCCTATGGCAAAGGCATTTATCTCGGCAACCGACCCAAACATAGGGACGTTTGCCTGGTAGCCCACGCGATGGTTGGTCGAGAAGCTCGCAGCCAGGGCGCCGGTCACAAACTTGGCCTCGTACATGCGCCCATAGTAGGAGCGCACGCGGCTGTGCGGCAGGTTGCACGAGCAGTTGAGAAAGCGCACCTGTGGGTGGGCGATGGCCGCCTTGGCTGTGCTCGTCATGAGCGTGGGCGAACAGGAGAAGATCGCCTGCGCGCCATGCTCGACGGCCACGTCGACCACGGCCGAGAAGTCGCCCGGGGAGGCGCAGGCGTCAAAGGCTGTGGTTTGGACCAGGCCATTGAAGCGCCTCTCGACCCCGAGGCGACCGGCGTCGTGGGCGCGGGCCCAACTGGAGGTTGTAAGGGGCTTCTCGTAGAGAAAGGCAAGGCGCAGCGGGTTTGCCTGCGAATAGGGCGTACGGAACGAGAGACGCGAGAGGACACCGTGCGAGGACGGCTCCGCGCTTGGCTCGCTCACGAGCACCACGTCCTCACGCGGGCCCGCCAGCGCGAGCTCTGACCACAGGCGGCCGATGCGCTCCACCACGATGGAGGGCGGCGTGTCGAGCAGCCGCTCGTCCGGGAAGTAGCTCAGGTACGCAAGGAGGGCGTCACCACAGGTGATATCAAGGTGTGAGCCGCCAGCACGCTGGTAGAGGGAGCGGAAGTACTCGTATGTCGAGGTGAGACCGCAGACGGCGTCATCGGACCAGGGCTTGTCGAGGTCACGGCCCATAAGGGTGGCAAGGCGCCGGTAGGACCCCTCGCGGGAGAACTCGATCTCATAGGTGGGCACAGCACGCCAGAACTCGAGGAACTCTCCGTAAAGGCGGCGCTCGGGAGCGTCCCACTGACGCGGGAGAAGGCGCGTGACCTCGGCCTCGATGGAGTAGGCCCCCACGTAGCTCATCACCGAGACGCGCTTGTTCCCCTCTTGGACGTAGAAGCGGTGCATGTACTCGTAGACCTTGACGGGGTCGCGGAAGCCCTCGGAGGTCTGGATGTCGTAGAGACGCGACCACTTGAAGGCGAACTCCGTGGTTGGTGCGAGCACAGGCATGAAGGTGCGCGAGAAGGTGCGCTGGCGGCCCTCGGTGCGGGTGCCGACGACCATCTCGAGCGGAATCTCCATCGTGCCCAGGCGAACCTCGCCAACCGTGTCCCCCGGCGCAAGGACGGAGTCGAGCGCGGGAAGGTAGGGGTAGACGCCAGCCGACGCGTCATGCCGCAGGTCACGCTCGCCGCGACGGAGGGCCTTTCTGTACTCCTCGCCCATGATGGCTAACGCCTCCTTTCGGGGACGGTGGCACGGGACCGGACCAGCCGGGAACCACTTGTCTAGGCAAGTATACCGTGGCCGGGTGCAGCCGAGAGGGACGACACGTGGGGCGCGGCCTCTCGTGCATTCTCGCCGGAAAAGCTGCCCCCGCGCAAGGTGTGGAATTTACCTCCTCGTTACCGTACGCACCCAACCGATGGCGTAGAATCGTCCACACAGTTTCAGAGCAAATGTGATGACAGGGCGAGTACTTGCCACGCCATCCCACAGCAAGCGGGACCGCTGAGAACCCGCGGTGGGTGGCAAGGAACATTCCCTCGAGCTGCTCGGGCGAACGCACGCCGCCTCTGGGCCACCCCCCACCAGGCGATTCGCAACTACCTCGGGCCGGAGTCCACCGTAACGGGCATCGGGAGAACGCACCACTCTCGCCTGAAGTCGCATTTCTCGCACGCAGCAGGTTGCACAGGAAGCGAGAGGTGACCATGGGACTTCGAAGCGATGCCATAAAACGGGGCTTGGCCCGTGCTCCACACAGGAGCCTGCTCAAGGCCGACGGCCTCACGGACGAGGAGCTCGACCGGCCGCTTGTGGCGGTCGTCTCGTCTCAGAACGAGGTCATCCCCGGCCACATCCACCTGGACAAGATCGCCGACGCCGTCAAGGCCGGCATCCGCATGGCGGGTGGCACCCCACTGCAGGTCAACACCATTGGCGTGTGCGACGGCATCGCCATGAACCACGAAGGCATGCGCTTCTCGCTTACCAGCCGAGAAGTGATTGCCGACTCCGTCGAGTGCGTCATCCAGGGCCACCAGTTCGACGCCATGGTCCTGATCCCCAGCTGCGACAAGGTCGTTCCCGGCATGCTCATCGCCGCCTGCCGCCTGGACATCCCCACCGTGCTGGTCTCCGGCGGCCCCATGCTTGCCGGTCGCGGTCGCCACGGCGAGCAGACCGACCTCAACACCCTCTTTGATGCCGCAGGCCAAGTCACCGCCGGCACCATGACCGAGGAGGAGATGCACTGGCTCGAGAACACCGCCTGCCCCACCTGCGGCAGCTGCTCGGGCATGTTCACCGCCAACTCCATCTGCTGCCTCTCCGAGGCCCTGGGCATTGCGCTTCCCGGCAACGGCACCATCCCCGCCGTCTACTCCGAGCGCATCCGCCTTGCTAAGCACGCCGGCATGAAGGCCATGGAGCTCCTCGAGAAGGGCATCACCGCTCGCCAGATCATCGATGAGCGTGCCGTTCGCAATGGCATGGCACTTGACCAGGCCTTTGGCGGCTCGACCAACACCATGCTTCACCTCACGGCCATCGCACACGCAGCCGGCTGCCCCGTGACCATGGACGACTGGGACAGGGCCTGCTCGGCAACGCCCAACATCGTGCGCCTGGCGCCTGCCGGCCCGCTCCACATCCAAGACCTGAACGACGTGGGCGGCGTCCCGGCAATCGTCGGCGAGCTGGGTCGCGCCGGCCTTCTCGACCTCACGGCCAACACCTGCCACGGCACCATGGGCGAGTGGGTCGAGCAGTGCCCGCCCGTCGACGGCACGGTGGTCCGCCACATCGACAACCCCTACTCCCCCGACGGCGGCCTCAAGGTCATGCACGGCTCCCTCGCGCCGGACTGCGGCGTGGTCAAGAAGAGCGCCGTCGACCCCAGCATGTACAGGCACACCGGCCCGGCGCGCGTCTTCGACTCCGAAGAGACCGCCTGCGAGGCAATCTTTGGCGGCAAGATCAATCCCGGCGACGTCGTGGTGATTCGCTACGAGGGCCCCGCCGGCGGCCCCGGCATGCGCGAGATGCTCACGCCCACCTCGGCCATCTGCGGCATGGGGCTTGCCAAGTCCGTCGCGCTCATCACGGACGGCCGCTTCTCCGGCGCGAGCAAGGGCCCCTGCGTTGGCCACGTGAGCCCCGAGGCCGCGGCCGGCGGCCCCATCGCCCTTGTGCACGAGGGCGACCAGATCGCCATCGACATCGAGGCCGGCACGCTCGACCTGCTCGTCGAGGAGGACGAGCTCGCGCATCGCCGCGCCGCCTGGGAGCCGCCCGCACCCAAGTATGCCACGGGCGTCCTCTCCCGCTACGCCAAGCTCGTCACCAGCGCAGACAAGGGGGCATACCTGTCATGACGAACACCGACAACCACGCGGCGTCCGTTGCCGAGAAGCTCGCACGCAAGCAGACCGCCATCGAAGGCAAGCCCTTTGGCATGGGCTCGCACTCCGAGTACGAGGGCAAGACCATGACCGGCGCCCAGGCGATCATCGCAAGCCTGGAGTGCGAGGGGGTCGACACGATCTTTGGCTACCCCGGCGGACAGGCGATCAAGATCTATGACGCACTCTATGATTCCAAGCGCATCCACCACGTGCTGGCCAGGCACGAGCAGGGTGCCGCACACATGGCCGATGGCTATGCCCGCGCCACGGGCAAGGTTGGCGTTGTTCTCGTCACCTCTGGCCCTGGTGCCACCAACACCGTGACCGGCATCATGACCGCCTACATGGACTCCGTGCCCATGGTGGTCATCACCGGCCAGGTCACGCGCGGCGTCATTGGCACCGACTCGTTCCAGGAATCCGACATCGTGGGCATCACCATGCCCATCGTGAAGCACTCGTTCCTGCTGCAGTCGACCGACGATCTCACGCGCACCTTCCGCGAGGCGTTCTACATCGCCTCCACCGGCCGCCCGGGACCCGTCCTCATCGATGTCCCCAGCGACCTCTCCGGCACGCAGATGGTCTTCCGCTACCCCGACTCCATGAGCATTGCCTCCTACAAGCCCACCTACCGTGGCAACGCGCGGCAGGTCAAGCAGGCAGCCCAACTCATCATGAGGGCCAAGCGCCCGCTCATCTACGCCGGCGGCGGCATCGTGACCAGCCACGCCTGCCAAGAGCTGGTCGACCTTTCCGAGACCATGGACATCCCCGTGGTGACCTCGCTCATGGGCAAGGGTGCCATGCCCTGCTCGAACACGCACAACCTGGGCCCCGTGGGCATGCACGGCTCGAAGTACGCCAACATGGCCGTCATGGAGTGCGACCTGCTCATCGCCGTGGGTGCGCGCTTCTCCGACCGCGTGACCGGCAAGGTCTCCGAGTTCGCCCCGCACGCCAAGGTCATCCACATCGATATCGACCCGGCCGAGATCGGCAAGATCGTGAACCCCACGGTGCCCATCGTGGGAGACGCCAAGGTGGTTCTCGCCTCGCTCAACGAGCGCCTGCACAAGGAGGGCGCCAAGCCCGTGGACGACGGCTGGTTTGCCGAGGTCTGCTCGTGGCGCGAGCGCTGGCCGTTCTACACCGAGGACTTCGCCAGCACTGTGGACTACCCCGACAAGATCGCGCCCGAGGTCGTGCTCTCCATGCTCTCGGACAAACTCGACCCCGAGGCATCCATCGTTACCACCGAAGTGGGCCAGCACCAGATGTGGGCGCACCAGAACATCCACCGCGAGCACGCACGCACGTTCATCTCGTCCGGCGGCGCCGGCACCATGGGCTTTGGCCTCCCTGCGGCCATTGGCGCCAAGATCGGCTGCCCCGACGACGAGGTTGTGTGCGTCGCCGGTGACGGCTCGCTCCAGATGAACGTGCAGGAGATGGCCACAGCCATCCAGGAGGGTGCACCGATCAAGGTACTGGTCATCGACAACCGCGCCCTCGGTATGGTCTACCAGTGGCAGAAGCTCTTCTACCACAAGCGCTACTCGTTTACCCAGCTACCGCCCGTCCCCGACTTCGTGAAGCTGGCGGAGGCCTACGGCTGGCACGGCAGGCAGATCTCTCGCCCGGAAGAGGTCGAGGGCGCACTGGACGAGATGCTCGCATCCAAGGGACCCTACCTTCTCGACGTCTTGATCCCTACGGACCAGACGGTCTACCCCATGGTTGCTCCCGGTGCGCCCATCGACGACATCATTGGCGCCCTGGACGTGACGCTGGGTGGCGTGCGCATAAGCGGCAAGGGCTTTGGCAAGGACGGACACCCCGCCATCACGGATGGCGAGAAGGACGGTGACGAATGATGAAGCACATCCTCTCGGTGCTGGTCGAGAACAAGCCTGGCGTGCTCTCGCGCGTCACCGGCATGATCAGCCGCCGCGGCTTCAACATTGGCTCGTTGACCGTGGCGCCCACCGAGGACGAGAGCCTCTCGCGCATGACCATCATCGTCGAGGCCGACGACGTGGGCTTCGAGCAGATCACCAAGCAGCTGCACAAGCTCGTCTCGGTCTTCAAAATCTCCGACCTCACCGAGGATGACGCCATCGAGCGCGAGCTGGTGCTCTTCAAGGTGCAGTGCACGCCGGAGCGCCGCCACGAGATCATCGAGATCGCAGGCGTCTTCCGCGCCAACATCGTGGACGTGGGCAAGAACACGCTCACGGTGGAGGCCACCGGCACCGAGAGCAAGCTCGACGCGCTTGAGGACCTCTTCCGCTCGTACGGCATTCGTCAGCTCACGCGCACCGGCAAGATCGCGATCTCGCGCGGGCATGACCAGTAGCCCAACGGCAATCCGGACACCACGCGGTTCAAACCGCCAGCTGGCGGATGAACATAGCAGGAAACGGCACAAACGAAAGGAAGTACGACATGGCCGTCACCATCTACTACGAGAAGGACTGTGACCCCTCGATCATCCAGGGCAAGAAGGTCGCCATCATCGGCTATGGCTCCCAGGGCCACGCCCATGCGCTGAACCTCATGGACTCCGGCGTCGACGTGCGCGTTGGTCTGCGTGAGGGCTCCAAGTCCGCCGAGAAGGCCCGCGAGCACGGCCTCAAGGTGACAGACATGGCGACTGCCGCCAAGGAAGCCGACGTCGTGATGATCCTGACCCCCGACGAGACCCAGCCGGCGGTCTACAAGGAATTCGTCGAGCCTAACCTCGAGCCGGGCAACACCCTGGCCTTCGCCCACGGCTTCAACATCCACTACGGCTACATCAAGGCCCCCGAGGGCGTCAACGTGATCATGGTTGCCCCCAAGGGCCCGGGCCACATCGTGCGCCGTCAGTACACCGAGGGCTCCGGCGTGCCTGACCTGGTCTGCGTTGAGACCGACGCCACCGGCGACGCGTGGGCGCTGGCCATGTCCTATGCGTGGGCGCTGGGCGGCGCTCGCTCCGGCCTCATCAAGGCGACCTTCGCCGAGGAGACCGAGGAGGACCTCTTTGGCGAGCAGGCCGTTCTCTGCGGTGGCCTGGTCGAGCTGGTCAAGGCTGGCTTCGAGACCCTCACCGAGGCAGGCTACCCCGAGGAGCTCGCCTACTTCGAGTGCTATCACGAGATGAAGATGATCGTGGACCTTATGTACGAGAAGGGCATCCACTTCATGAACTACTCCATCTCCAACACCGCCGAGTACGGCGAGTACTACGCCGGCCCGCTGGTCATCAACGACAAGTCACGCGAGGCGATGAAGCACATCCTCAAGCGCATCCAGGACGGCTCGTTCGCCCAGGAGTTCGTTGACGACTGCAACAACGGCCACAAGAAGCTGCTCGAGGAGCGCGAGAAGATCAACACCCACCCCATCGAGACCACTGGCGAGCGCGTGCGCTCCATGTTCTCCTGGCTCTCGAAGGACGAGGACTAATCGAGTAGGCCAAGCGATTCTCGCTTCCTGCGGTTGGTTGCCTCGCAGCCCTGCCGGACACGCTTCCGGCGGGGCCGCCTCTTCGATGGAAAGGCCTCGCCATGCGCATAGCGTTGATCACTGGTGCGTCAAGCGGCTTGGGGCGCGAGTATGCGCGCTGGGCAAGCGAGGAGGGCGCATACGACCAAATCTGGGCTGTGGCCAGAAGGCGCGAGCGCCTGGAGGAGCTTGCGGAGGAGCTTGCGACCCCCGTGCGGGCAGTCGCTCTCGACCTCACCGAGAAGGCATCGATTTCGCAGCTCAAGGGGCTTCTCGACCAGGAGGCGTCGCAGAGCGGGGCGCATGGCGAGAAGTTTGGCGTGGGCCTTCTCGTCAATGCGGCCGGCCTGGGGAAGTTTGGCACGTATGCAGACATGACCTGCGATGAGGTCGACACGATGGTCGACCTCAACTGCCGCGCGCTCGTCGATGTGACACAGGTGGCGCTGGGGTACATGGGGCGTGGTGGACGCATCATCCAGATCGCGTCCAGTGCGTCGTTCCAGCCGCTGCCGGGACTCAACGTGTATGCGGCGAGCAAGGCGTTTGTCCGCAGCTACTCGCGGGCGCTTCGCTTTGAGTTGCGCGGTCGCGGCATCTTTGTGACCGCCGTGTGCCCGCTGTGGGTGAAGACCGAGTTCATCGGTGTCGCAAGGCAGACGGCCAACGGGCAGACGGTGCGCCATCCCTTCCCGGTGCTGGGGGCGCGTCGGGTGGTGAGATGGTCCATGCTCGTCAATTCCGTGAACTACCCCATTGCCACCTGTTGCGTCACCGGCCTACTTATGAGGATTGCCGACAAGATCATCCCCGCACCGCTCATCATGTGGATCTGGGAGGGCGTTCGCCGGATGTGACGCCCAAAGGGCATGCTCGTACGCACTTGCTGCGCAAACGCGCACTGCGGCGTCACTTCGGCACCGGAGGGGCCCCTTCCTAGTGCGGGCTGCCGCCGGGGCCGCCACGATGACCAGGACGGCCATGTCTCCCGGCCCCGCCAGGGCCCGGCCCCATATCGCCGCCGTAGCGTGGGCCTCCCCAGCCGCGTCCCCAACCATCCCACATGGCAGGGCCTCCAAACCAGCCTCCCCACATGGGACGGCCCCAACCAAGTCCGCCAAAAAGAATCCCCCGGAACAGCCTTGCTACAAGCGCGACCAGTAAGACGACCACAACCAGAAAGAGGATCATCGAGCTCACCTCCAAGCGGCATGCAGCTGGACTACCGTGTCCGTCCCACATTGAGGTACAACTGCCGTGCCGTTGAGCGAGAAAATACCCGTCCCCCTCGCCCCAATCACCATCGCAAACGACCATCACACACCTGTCCCAACGCTCCAACGAACCTGAAGCCTGCGGAGAGGGGCTGAGACAAAGGGACCGTCCCTTTGTCTCAGTGCGGTGCAATCGCCTGCACCAATTACAGCCCAGGAGACACCGTGCAAAAAGCGCCACGGACAGCGAGAGATACAGCCCGAGAGGTTTTATTGGTTGCTTGGCCAGTCATGCTCTCGTACGTGGCAGTCGGGCTTCCCTGCGGTGTGCTTGCCGCCAAGGCGGGTATGACGCCGCTCATGAATTTTGTTCTCGCCCTCACGTACCTCTCCGGCGGCGGGCAGTTCATGATGAGCAACCTCTGGCTGGCAGGGACACCCATGGTCTCGATCATAGCCTCTGTAGCTGCCATCTCTACGCGCTTTGCGCTCTACTCGGCCTCTCTTGCCCCGTACCTTACGCGATTCGACCACAAACAGTCGCTCACCATCGCCTGCACCTATACCGAAGAGGCTTACGGCATCACGCTTTCTCGCCTGACCTCGGGTAACGCATGGACGGCGAGACACGCGCTGAGCCTTAACGTATGCGTGCAGCTCACATGGGCCATATCCTGCGCGGCTGGGGCCGCCCTGGGCTCCGCAATCGACATCCCCACCGCCATCGCTGGCTTTGCGATGACCTCGCTTTTCCTCTACCTTCTCTACGCGCAGCCCCACACCCGCGGCACTGCCTGCGCGGTGCTAGGGGCCACGACAACGGTCGCGCTCTGCAAGTGGAACGGACTGAGCGGTGTCGCCGTTCCGTTGGCTGCCCTCGTTGGTGTCGCCGCAGGAATGGCATCAGGGCTCCTGCCGCGGCAAATGCCGGCATCAAGCTCTACAAACGCCAGAGGTGACACACGGTGAGCACCGCTCAGTTCCTTGTGCTGTGGCTGTCCTCGTTCGCGTTCATTCTCGCCTGTCGCGCGGTCCCCGTGGTAGCGTTGCGCAGACGTCCCCTCTCGCCACGCGTGGTGGAGGCGCTTGGCTACATCCCGCCGGCCGCCTTTGCCGCGCTCGTCGCAAACGACTTGCTCTCCCCCACCATGTTCGACGCTGGCCTATGGACGGGCATTATGCCCATCTTGGCGGCAGACATTGTGGTCTTCGTGGCATGGCGAACCCGCTCGATGCTATGGTGCTGCGTGTCGGGAGTCCTGGCCTACGTGCTGCTCTCCCTTATATAACGCCGAGGACAGCGGAGACGGACATGGCCAAGCACACCTTTGGGGCCGAGGGCGAGAAGGTCACTGTTCACATTGCCGATCTGCCTGATCGCGCGAGCGGCTCACCAGCCCTCATCCCCATGGTCTACCTGCATGTATTTGAGGGCGATGGCACTGGTGTGTGGCAGCGCCTGGAGGAAGAGGGGGACCAGCCTCGGATAGCCCTTGCTGCGATAGCGCCCAGGAGTTGGGACAACGACCTCACGCCGTGGCCATGCCCTCCCGTCTTTCGTGGCAATCGCCCCTATGAGGGACTTGCGCTTGTGCAGCTGCACCTTCTCGAATCCCAGATTGTGCCCCAAACCCAGGCACTTCTCACGCAGCGCGGCGTAGCGCCGTCCTTCTCGGCGCTTGTCGGCTACTCGCTAGCCGGGCTCTTCTCGGTGTGGGTAGCTACACGAAGTGCGGCCTTCGAGCGCGTGGCTAGCGTGTCCGGCTCGCTTTGGTATCCGGGCTTCTCCAAATACGTCGCAGGTCACATACACCCATCCGTAAGGCGTGCATACTTCTCGCTGGGGGACAAGGAGTCCCATACGAGAAATCCCGTAATGAAGACCGTCCTTGAGAACACCCAACAGGTCGTGGAGAAGTTCGAGCAAGCCGGTGTAGACACATGCTTTGAACTCAACCCCGGCAATCACTTTGTGGACGAAGACCTGCGCACGGCGCGGGGCATCCGTTGGCTGCTAGGGGGCGGCCCTGCCGCCGCCGTCCCCACTGGCGAGAGGCCCTAGGCCGCCTGGGTCGGGCGCGACGTGACCCACGCCATCGACACCAGGGGCACCACAGCCACGCAAGCCAGAAGCAGATACGCCTCGCGCGTGCCAACCATGGTTGCCCAAGCCATGTCTGTGGCCCCTACCTGCACCGCATTGACCACCGCCGTCACCACGCTGGTACCAATGGCACCAGCCAGCTGCTGTAGCGTATTGATCACGGCATTGCCATCGGCCTTGATGGCCGCCGGCAAAAACGAGAGCGACTCGGTCATGGTGTTGCCCACCATGAGGCTCTGGCCAAAGGCAAAGCACACGTAGATGGCGATGGCAACCGCCGTTGCCAGGCTCTCGGAAAGCGCGGCGAAGAGCGCCGTGCCGAGAAGTGCGCAGGAGGCGCCCACAAGGATGGGTCTTCTCGGCCCAAAGCGGTCGAGAATCTGACCCGAGAGCGGTGCCATGCAGGCACCCACCACGCAACCGGGAAGCAGGATCGAACCGGCCTCGGTCTCGCCGGTACCCATCACGAGCTGCGAGTAGTTGGGGATGAGAAACGATAGTCCCAGCACCACAAACTGCAGGCACACCAGCGCAACCACGCCCATCACAAAGCGCCTATGCGAGAAGACCGCGAGCGAGATGAGCGGGTGCCCTGCTCGCCCTTCTCGCCGCATAAAGACGACGAGAAGCACCGTGAAGGCCACAAGCAGGCACAGCTCTGCAGGGCTTGTCCAGCCCATGCTCGACCCCAAGTCAACGGCAAAGACGAGCGAGGCGAAGGCTGCGGCGATGGCAAGCCAACCCGGGACATCAAAGGGGTCACGCGAAACCTCGTGGCTCTGGCGTATGGAGAACACGCCCAGGACGAAAGCCACGCCCAGCACGGGAAGGAGCGCTGCAAAAATCATGCGCCAGCCGAAATTCTCGGCAAGCCAGCCACCCACAGAGGGGCCGACCGCCGGCGCCATGGCCGTGACCAGCGTGCCGATACCCATCATGACGCCCATGTTCTTCTTGGGGGCCTGCTCGGTGATGACATTGAACATGAGTGGCAGCGCGATGCCTGTGCCCACGCCCTCGAGGGTGCGCCCGCACAAGAGCATGGGAAATGACCGGGCGGTAAATCCGCACATGATGCCCGCGATGTAGAAGGCCATCGCCGCAATAAAGACGCTCTTGGTTCGGAAGCGCTTGTTGAGATAGGACGACGTTGGCACGACGGTGGCAAGGACCAGGAGGTAGGACGTGGTCATCCACTGGACTGTCGAGGTGGTGATGTTGAACTCGGACATGAGCGAGGGGAACGTGACGTTCATGGCGGTCTCAACGGTGACGCCGGAAAAAGACATGATGCCTGCGGCGACAACAGACATGACGAGACGGGCATCGAGCACGTGCTCGAAGCCTTGGCTGGCAGTGCTTCCGTTCATGAGCAACTCCCTGGATTGGCTGGTCCCGACGGAGATGTCTCTGGTTCCGTGCGGGACAGAGGCACTATAGCCAAATCAGGTGGAGAGCGCTTTCAGTTTCAGACGGCACGGACTTGTGGCGAGGAGCAACCTTGGCTTCCTCAAGCCGGGTCTGGCAGCTCACAGACGTCCTCAAAGTGCGTGATGCCTGCATAGGGCGCAAGTCGCGAGTCCGACATGAAGGAGCGAGCCTCGGCACCCCTATCCCCGTAGTGCATGGGGAAGAGCGCGCGGGTGCCCACAGCTTCCATAAAGTCCTCAACACCTGCAGCGGGGTCCTTGAGGCGCGGGTCTAGCGGGACAAACGCAAGGTCAACGGGACCCGGTGCAATGCGCGCAAGCTCGCCGCGGAAGAACTGGTCCGACGCCTCGTTCTGCTCGCCTGGGCGTTCCCACTGCCACGAGTTGAGGTCGCCGGAGAAGTAAATCGAGATACCACACGCGTGGACGAGAAACGCCACGCCTTCATCGTTGGACTCGAGGGTCTCGACGGACAGCGGCGCGGGGGCGATGCCGGCCAGCGGCAGGTCATAGGCCTCGTGCGGCTCGACGGTGGTCACGTTGGCATCTACCGGAGCATCTACCGCCACGTCCTTGTCCAGCACGTAGCGCACGTCGGGAAACTGCTCGCGCAGCGGCCAGATGCAGCGCCCGTAGTGGTCAGAGTGCTCGTGCGAGACAAACACAACGAGCGGCTTGTCGCGCGGGATGCCCGGGAGCTCGCCCGTATACCAGTCAAAAAGTAGCGTGCAGGCAGAAAGCTCGACGGCAAAGCCGCTGTGGTAGATGTGCGTGACGCGCATGGTTCCCCTTTCGATGCGTATGCGCCGAAGCGGTGTAGCTACTCGGCCCAGAAGACGCGGCCACCCTTGCGCGCGGGCTGGGCCTTCTCGGCGTCGGGGTAGCCAATCACCACATGGCCAATTCCCTCATAGTCACCCTCCACGCCAAGGCGCGCGAGCAGCTCCTTGTAGCGCGGCTCCTCAAACTCCTCCTTGGCACGGTGGATCCAATGGCCACCCAACCCAAGCGACTGTGCTGTGAGCAGCATGTTCTCGATGGTAGCCGAGCCGTCGTACACGCGCGTGGGCACCGAGGCCTCGGCGAGAACCACAAGGACGACAGGTGCGCCGTAGAAGGGGTCCATGCCCTCGCGCGCACCCATGATGCGACGGTTCTCCTCGGCAAGCTCGTCACGAAGGGCGCGGTTGGTCACGGCCACGATGATTGGCGACTGCTTGCCCATGCCAGAAGGAGCCCAAAGCCCTGCCTCGATGACGCGCTCGACAAGCTCGCGTGCCACCGGAACCTGCTTGAACTTTGGTGTGCTTCGACGTTCGCGGATGCACTTCTCGACTTCGTTCATGGCTCCTCCAATGCCGACGGCTCAGTTGCAAGGTCCACGCGCGTGACGCGTGGGCCTTGCTCCCCATTTTCTTCCCAAACCAACGTTTTAGGAATCAGGACAGCCTGCCGGGGGGCACAGCGCCATCTCGCAAGGCCCCCAAACACAAAATGACGGTTGGTGGCAGTTTGTGGAAAATCCTTTATGTGAGGTTAACACGGTATCAATTCGCTGACCTGCGAATTATCAAATCTTAAAGGGATTGCTACTTGGGAGCGCCACCCAAAACTGCCACCAACCGTAAATCTGTGCCATTCGATGGGGCACTGCAGCGCTCTGCCGCACCAAATGAGGGACTCTGCCATGCATGGGACCGCCGGATGGCATGTTTTGACGGTTGGTGGCAGTTTTTCGGAGATGGTCCAAGTGTCAAGAGGTTCGATACTTGATGAATCGCAGGTCAGCGATTTGCCACTTCTGTGACTTCATATTAAGAATTTGCCACAAACTGCCACCAACCGTCAAATCGTACCAGCGGGGTCGACGGAGGCATCCCACGAAACCACCTGTCGAGCAAGAAGAGAAGGCGCGGGTCACGCAAAGCCGGAGGGGCCTCGTTCCCCGGCAAGCAGGTGGCACAGCAAGTTGCTCGGGCACCAAAACCCTGCGCCCCATCGCAGCCTCTCGCGTAACGAAGCGTTTACACAATGTGGGTTGCACATCTGGCACGCGAGGGCGTATAGTCCTCCACAACACAGGCACAAGTCGCAGTGCGACAGGGCATCTGAGAGGAGCGCCAGAGATGAACCGCATCGCCACAGTCAACGTATGCATGTCCATAAACTGGTGGTGGCGCGCTTCGCAAGCGGTCGGTCGATCGTGAGTCTCTCGCGCCATATATTCGCGACTTAGGAGGGCTCCCGGTTTGACCGGGAGCCCTCTTTCTTGTGCAGGCACATCCCATGAGCCATCCAAAGCCAGTCACAGCGCCACCAATCAGAAGGGAACCAAGCATGTCCGAGAACACCAGCACCCAGCAGGCCCGCACCATCACCTCCGAGGACCACGGCAAGCTCGACGTCCGCGCTCTTGTCCTTCTCGCCGTGCTTCTCGCGGCAGGATTCATCCTCAACTTCACGGTGGGCAAGGCCATCTCCGGCATCTCCGGAGGCATGATCAGCCCTGAGTTCATCATCTCGGCCTTCTGCCTCACCATCCTGGTCATGCGCCCCAACGTCCCGCAGGCTCTGGTCATCGGCCTCATCTCCGCTGCCGTGATCCAGATCACCACCACCTCGCCCTTTGTCGACTTCGCCGCCGAGGGCGTGGCCGCCATGCTCATGGCCGTCATCGTGAACGCCGGTATGCGTGGCAATGCCAAGAGGTTCGTCCCCGCAATCGGCACCTTCGTGACCACCGTGGTCTCCGGCGCCATCTTCATGATTATCCGCATCGCAATGGTCGGCGCCGCACAGGAGCTCGCCGCTGCCATGCTCCCTGTGGTCCTTGCGACCGGCGTCTTCAACGCCATTCTCGTCCAGGCGCTCTACGTCCCCGTGTGCAAGGCCCTCAAGGTCAACAACTAACAGTTCGTGACCACACCGCCAACCCCTGCCAGCAGCCACCTACCGAAAGGAGCCCCGCCATGTCCGAGCAGAACGCATCCCAGGCACGCACCGTTAACACCGCCGAGCGCTCCGGCAAGGCCGACGTCTCTTCCCTCGTCCTCCTTGCCGTCCTTCTCGCCGCCGGCTTCATCCTCAACATGACCGTCGGCAACGCCCTTGCCATTGTAGGCATCAAGCCGCAGTTCATCATTGCCTCCTATGCACTGGCAATCTTGCTCTCAAACGCCGGATTTGGCCAGGCAGCCATCTTTGGCCTGGTATCTGCTGCCGTCATCCAGCTCACCACCTCCATCCCCGGCCTCAACTTTGCAACCGAGCTCATCGCCGCGCTGGTGATGGCCGCGCTCATCCGTCGTCCCCTCGAGGTTGGCGGACGCAACGTTACCCCGCTTGTTGCCGCCTTTGCGACCACGCTCGTTTCCGGTGCGCTCTTCGCCGTCGCTGGCACGCTCGTCATGGGCGCAGCACTGGGCACCGTGGTCGTGAAGATTCCCATCGTCCTGGGCACCGCCGTCTTCAACGCCATCGTGGTGCAGGCGCTTTACTTCCCCCTGGAGAAGGTCCTCAAGAGGTAGTTCGGCTACCATGAGACAGCTGACAGTCCCCTCGCATGAGACAAGGGGACTGTCCCCTTGTCTCAGAAAGGTATGACAGTGCAGGAAGCAAAGCCCATCATCAAGATGACCCACGTCGCGTTCTCCTATAGCGCCCGCGCCGATGGGGACGCCGAGGACAGTGATGGCTCCGCGCTCCGCGATGTGTCGCTCAGCATCGGCGAGGGAGAGTTTGTGGGAGTCATCGGCCCCTCGGGCGCAGGCAAGTCAACGCTTGCGTCTGTGATGTCGGGTGCCATCCCCCACCACTACCACGGCACCCTCTACGGCGCCACGCTCGTGGACGGCCGCGACACCTGCGACGTCACGCTCACGGATATCTCGCAGGTGGTGGGCAGCGTCCTGCAGGACATCGACACCCAGATGGTGGCTTCGGTGGTCGAGGACGAGATGCTCTTTGGCCTGGAGAACTTCGGTGTACCCCATGACCAAATCGAGGGGCGCATCGCCCGGACGCTCGAGACCGTGGGCATCTCCGACCTGCGTGAACGCGAGATAGCCACGCTCTCGGGCGGCCAGAAGCAGAAGGTCGCCATCGCTGCCATCCTCGCCATGCGCCCGCGCGTGCTGGTACTCGACGAGCCCACGGCCGCGCTTGACCCCGCCTCTTCGACCCTCGTCTTTGACACGCTCCGCAAGGTGCGCGAGGAGGGCGTCACCGTTGTGGTCGTCGAGCAGAAGGTGGCGCTGCTCTCGGAGTACTGCAATCGCATCCTGGTGATGAGCAAGGGCTCGCTCGTACTTGACGGCACACCGCGCGAGGTCTTCTCGCACGGCGATGAGCTGCGGCGCATTGGCGTCGACAGTCCTCGCGTGGCCCGCGTGTACAACTCCCTTGCAAAGGATGGCCTGGTGGCGGGCACCACGCCGTGCCTCACGGTTTGCGAGGCGGAGGGGCTCATCACTGGCCTGGTGCAGCCCACGTCTAAGGCAAGCTGCCATGTGGCAAGCGCCGGGGAGAGCGCACGCGAAGCGAGCTTCCACGCCGGCTCCAAGCACGTGGTGACCCCACGCCCGCACGCCGAGGGTGCCAAGCCCGTGGTGAGCCTCGAAGACGTGAGCTTTGCCTACCCTGGTGGCACGGCCTCCGTCGACCACCTCGACATGCGGATCTTCCCGGGCGAGGTCGTGGGCATCGTAGGCCAGAACGGCGCCGGCAAGACCACGCTCACCAAGCTCCTCAACGGCCTTCTGCGCCCGGCGTCCGGCACCGTGCGGCTGGCCGGACTCGACACGCACGAGGTTCCCACCAGCGCCATTGCAGCGCACTGCGCCACGCTCTTCCAAAACCCGGACTATCAGCTCTGCAAGGACACCGTGCTCGACGAGGTGTCCTTTGGCCTCCTGCTGCAGGGCATAGGCGAGAAGGACGCGCACAGGCGTGCCGGAGCGGTGATCGAGCACTTTGGCCTGCCCGCAGACGAGGCGCCCTTCTCGCTTTCGCGCGGCCAGCGGCAGATGGTGGCCCTCGCCTCCGTGGTGGTGATGGAGCCGGAGGTCGTGCTTCTCGACGAACCCACAAGCGGCCTTGACTACCGCGAGTGCATGACCGTGATGGACACCGTAAGCGACATGGCAGAGCGCGGGAGCGCCGTGGTCATGGTCTGCCACGACATGGAGGTCGTCTCGGACTTTGCCGAGAGAATCGTGGTCATGGCAAACGGCAGGATCCTTGGTCGCGGGGGCACGCTCGAGATGTTCTCCAACGAGAGGCTCATGCGTGAGGCAAGTGTGAGGGCACCGCAGGTCATCGAGCTGTCGGAGCTGCTTGCACGCCAGCTTTCGCCCGAGTTTGCCGGAATCAGCCAGGTCTCTGGCATCGTCGACCTCACCGAGGAGATGGTCCGCCGTGGTTAACGTGATCGACTACGTGCCGGGCGACACCCTGCTGCATCGGTTGAACCCCGTGACCAAGCTGGGCATCGCCGCAGCAATCATCATTGCAATCTTTTTGGCAGATGCCTACCCCATGCTCTTGGGGCTTCTCGCCCTCACCTTTGCGCTGGGTGCCTACGCGCACACCACATCCAAGCTGGTCTCGCTCTTGAAGCTGCTGGTGCCGCTGGCCGTGGTCATGCTTTTGCTGCAGACCGCCTTCGTGCGCGGCGGCAGTCCCGTGTTTGCCTGGATGACCGCAGACGGCCTGGTCACCGGCAGCAAGGCATGCCTGCGCCTTCTGGGCGTGGCGCTGCCGCTCATTCTCGTGCTGAGCGTAACCAAGCTCAACGACCTCGCAAACGCCTGCGTAGAGGTGCTGCATATCCCCTATCGCTACGCGTTCACGTTCACGACCGCGCTACGCTTCGTGCCTGTCTTTAGCCAGGAGATGAACGCGATCATGGAGGCGCAGACGGCGCGCGGCGTTGAGTACGACACCAAGAATCCCATCCGCAAGCTGCAGCTCATGCTGCCACTGTGCGTGCCACTGCTGGTGAGCTCGGTGGGAAAGACCGACGCCACCGCACTTGCCGCCGAGCAGCGCGGCTTCTACCTGCGCACACGCGAGAGCAGCTTCAAGCGCTATCCCATGGTTGGCCGCGACATAGCCGTACTTGCAGCATGCGTGGCGCTCGTAGTGGCGGGTGCGCTGCTGTAAGGGCACAGGTCGGTGGGCCTTCTCGGCGCCTCGGGCCCCTCGGCAGAAGGTCGGTCTCCGCATCCCCTTGGCACCTGTTCCTCGCGGAGTGCCATCATGGCAGTCGCCATGCCCTCCCCTGCACGCCCGGTCAAGCGGCACTACAATACTGCTTGGAAGATACCCCTCCCCCGTAATGGAGACACCGATGCGAGACATCCGAGATACGTGCAAGATTGCCGTGGTGCAGTCGCGCCCGCGACCCTTCGACCGAGACGCGTGCCTGGCAGGGGCCATTGACGCAATACGTCGCGTAGCCGAGGAGCGGCCGAGCGACCTCGTGGCCTTGCCGGAGCTTCTCATCCCCGGCTATCCACATGGCCTGACCTTTGGCTTTGTGGTTGGCGCGCGCAAGGCCGGCAGCAAGGAGCTCTGGAAGCGCTATTACGACGGCTCGGTTGTGGTGGGTGGCCCCGAGACCGAGGCCATTGCTGCAGCAGCGCGCGAGACGGGCACTTGGGTGAGCGTGGGCGTCTCCGAGCGCGATGCCACATCCGACACCCTCTACAACACCAACCTGGTCTATGCTCCCGACGGTCACCTTGACGCCTGGCATCGCAAGCTCAAGCCCACCGGTGCCGAACGCCTGGTGTGGGGTGACGCGCAGGACCGCTTCTTCCCCGTGAGCCAGACTCCGTGGGGCCCCATGGGCACGCTCATCTGCTGGGAGAACTACATGCCGCTGGCGCGTGCTGCCCTGTACGAGAAGGGCGTGGCCATCTACCTTGCGCCCAACACCAACGGCAACCCCGAGTGGCAGGCAACGGTCGAGCACATCGCTATCGAGGGTCGCTGCTTTGTGGTGAACTGCGCTCCCTACCTGCTGCGCGATGACTACCCAGAAGACCTTCTCGCCACAGACGAGGTCGCACGCCTTCCCGAGGTGATATATCGTGGCGGATCGAGCGTGGTCGACCCGTTTGGCCATCCGGTATCCGGTGCCGAGCCGCTGTGGGACACCGACGGCATCCTCTACGCCACGCTCGACATGCAACAGGTACCGGCCTCCAAGTGGGAGTTTGATCCCATTGGCCACTATGCCCGGCCCGATGCGGTGCGCCTTGAGGTGAACGACATCTAGCGGGCGGCCACCCAGCGATCCTAGGATGCCGTACCCACTGGGCTCGCTGGCAGAAAAGCCCCGTCGTGCGTACCCACAAACATAGTTCTCTGCCACCCGGCGCCCCTTGGAGCCCTGCCTTGGCAAAAACGCGCAGTGGTGCGTACCCACAGCGCTGGATTTCTGACATGGTCGCAGCATTTGCCCAGTTGGGCGAGAAGGGCCTGGCAGCAGGCGGGGCTTGTGCGTACGCACGACTCGGGTTTCTCGCCAGCGGACCGCCCCAAGAGGCCCCATCCGCCAAAAAACATGGCCACAGCTAACAGCGATAGCGGCCGTGAATTTTCTTCAGGTTTGTGAGACAAGGGGACAGTCCCTTTGTCTCATGTGGCCACACATGCCTGCGTTGTGCATTTTATAATGCCGGTACATAATAAAAGTTATAAAGTTATTTATCAGTAATTTGTCTCATCTTTTAAAGTGTGAGAGGAGCCTACATGAGGAGGAAACCGGAAGAGCGACGCCGAGGCTTTGGCCTCGGTGCCCGTACGGTGAGAGTCTTTCTCACAGCTGCGCTCGTCATGTCCATGTCGCCCCTTCCCTCAACGGCCGCGTTCGCAGCGGATATGCAGGAGGAGGGTTCCGTGGAAGCACAGACTGCCCCACAGGAGGAGTCTGTCCCAAGCTTGGATGCCCCAAGCGACGACACCAACAACGCTGCAGATAGCACCAACCCTGACCAGGCAGAGCCTGCAACCGTTGCCCCCACAAGTGCCGGCGCAGCAGCAACGCCGCAGGACAGCACTTCTCAGCCGTCCCCTCGTCGCGCGCCCGCGGCGCTGACCGCCGTCTATGTTGACGGCACCAACGGCAACGATGCCAATGACGGCTCGTCGTTCGACGGCGGCGCCGTCAAGACGCTTGCGAAGGCGCTTGAGATCCAGGCGGCCAACGCGTCGGTCACCACCATTTACGTGAGGGGCAATGTCGCCCTTTCCGCGACGGCGAGCATCCCCTCGGGCGTGACGCTTTCCATCGCATCTGATGGCGCGACGATCAGCGGTAGCGGCAACAGCATCGATGGCATCGTGCTCAAGAGCGGATCCACCCTCACGGGAGCAGGCACGCTCACGATGACGGGCTTCAAGACGGCTCTCACCTCCCAGAGCGGCTCGACCATCACCGACGGCACCTACGTGTTCAAGGACAACGCAGGCTCGAACGGCACCAGGGGCATCTTCCTCGCCGGCACCGTGAGGGGCTCCTCCGGCAGGGACAAGCTCACCATCACGGCAGACGACAAGTGCAACACCAACTTCTACGCCTCGGGCATGACGTTCGAGAACTGCACGGTCAACGTGGCCTCCCAGACCCGCACTTGGTTTGACGGGCACGATGTCACCCTCAAGAACGCATCGCTGACCGTCAAGGGCTTCGGGCAGACGTTCTACGTGAACAACCTGAACATGGAAGGCTCCGACCTCACAATCAATCCGTCGTGGTACGGCGCGACGGGCATGACGATTCAGTCGTCCGCGAACATCGTGAACTCTCACATCACGGCAAACGCCGGTTCCACCGCCGGCATCTCGATTGGTGCGGCGGGCGGAACGATCAACGTCACCGACTCCACGCTCGAGTTCACCAACGGCGGCACAGGTGGCCTCAACGTGAACGCGGGCAAGGTCATCCTTACCAACTCCACCATCAAGGGTGATGGAAGGAACAGCGGCGCCCTCTTTGGCGCACAGACCAACGGCTCTATCGAGTTCAGGGAAGACTGCCTGGTCGAAACCCCTGCAGCAGGCAATGCCGACAATGGCGCCGGCCAGACGAAGAAGAACTTCATCGTGACGGGCGGCTCCTACCTCGTGAAGTACGCACCCAACTACAATAGCAGCCTTGGCAGCACCATCCCCACCAACGGCGCTGCTAACGGCGATGAGCAGCTTTCCCTGTTCACGCTGGCCGATTCCTCGGCCACGTCGTTGAGCCCTCTCAACAAGAACGGTCAGGCATACGACTACTCCGTTTCCAAGGCATCGAGCGACGGCGAGAAGCACGTCTGGGTGCCCGCTGCCAAGGTGACGTTCAAGCTTAATGCCGATGACGCGACGGAGCAGGTTTCCGCATCCTATGCGGATGGCTCGACTGCCGACCAGACGTCGCTTGCCATGCGCGGCTATGCGCTTGAGGATGCCAAGTCCGTGGCGGGCGGCTCCACTGCGCTTCCCGATGACCCCCTTGCCGCAGGCTACAAGTTCCTCGGCTGGTTCTACAAGGATGCGACAGGTGCCGAGCAGCAGTTCTCCGGAGACAATACAATCACTGCCGATATGACGGTTTACGCGAAGTGGGAAAGCGACGCGACGTCGTACGCCGTCAAGTACCATAACGAGGCCGATACCGACGTGACGTACCTCTCCACGTCCAGCAACCCTAATCGTACGATCACCGTACTTTCGGCCGACGACATCATGAAGGCCAACCCGTCATTCGCCCGCGAGGGCAAGACCTTCAAGGGCTGGACCACACAGCCCAATGGCGCTGGCGACAAGGTTGCCGTAGGCAGCACCCTCACCATCCCTGCCGGTACCGCCGTCGTTGACCTGTACGCCGAATGGGAGGACCAGACCGTAGCGGTGAAGTTCTCCGCAAACGGCGGTACCTTCTCGTCTGACAGCGTGTTCAAGCAGAACCCCGACGTGTTCGATATCCAGACCGACGAGAACGGCGGCGAGGTCGCCGTTGTCAAGAAGCAGCCCAAGGTCTCTGACAAGGTGACGCTCGATGCGCTGCTCGAGTCTTTGGGCGATGGATCTGTCTCCGCTTCCACCAAGGGCATCGCCAGCCCGGTCAAGACCAACTCTGATACCGCCTACACGGGCATTGCGACCTATAGGTATCACGTGCTTGGAAATGAGGCCGTTGAAGACACTCTCTGGGGATTCCCCTTGGGAACCTATAGCTATTACTACTGGTTCAACGACGCCGCCGGCACCGACAAGGCGACCATCGATGGCAGCGGCACACTGATCCAGGACGTGACGTACTACCTCAAGTGGGCTGTTGATCCCAACGTCGAGATAGTCGAGGCCACGAGCCAGATTCCAAGCGACATGTGGAGCGGCTCCCAGGGCAACACCACGTCCATCAGGGAGGTCACCACAGGCGAGACCTTCAGCATGACCGGTGCGGTGGATGCCCAGGGCATCGTCAGCCAGATGGATGCGCTCGAAAGCTCCATCGCCGGTGGCCTGGACGACCTCACCAAGATCACGCTCTCTGGCACCTCCTCCACCTTCACGGCGACCATCACGCTGCCTGACGGCGTCGTCGTGCCGTCCAGCCCCACGGTCACGGCGACGGGACTTGGCAGTTGCTTTGAGCTGAAGGGTGCGACCGTCGATGGCCAGAAGGTTACCGTGACGTTTGGCCTGAAGGGCACATACGAGAACTACAGGCAGCTCAAGGACGCCGTGGTCTCCACCGGCGGGGATGACACGCTCACCGCCGCGCTCCCCAAGCCCATCACGGTCACCGTCGACGGCCTCACGCTCGACGCCAGCAGTGTGACCAACGGCCAGGAACTCACGGCCACGGGCGTCGTGAGCGGCACGTTCTCCTCCTTTGCGGAGAACACCGTGACGGGCAAGGTCAAGAAGTTCGACTTCACCTGGAATGGCGAGCAGATTGCCGCCAATGCAGATCCGCGCGACACGGACATCCGACAGACTCTACTTGTCGTGAAGCCCGCAGACCAGACACTTCCCGCTGACATCCTGGTTGGAAACGACACCGAGCACGACGCCGTCTATCCGGTTCTTCCGGGACAGACGATCGATTTCACAGGCGCCATCGAGGCGTCTGTGGTGAAGGCTCAGATGAGGGGCATCGAATCGCAGTTCCCTGGAACGACGGACTATGCCGACATCAAGCTCACGGACATGTCCTCCTCCTTTACGGCCACGTTCACCATCCCCAATGGCATGACCCTCCCCGAGAACCTGACCAAGGATTCCGTCAGGCTCGAAGGATTCTCCGACACCTTCTCCGTGACTGACCTTTCTGTCAGTGGAAAGACCGTCACCGTCAAGATGATGCTCAAGGATGGCATCGAGACGTACAAAGATCTTCAGGAGGCCGTCATCGACAACCTGGGCGACACGATGAAGGTCACCCTTCCCGGCGTGAAGATCAACGACGACTTCCCCGCAGGGGATACGGCCACCGTCTCCGGTACCGTGAATGGCAACTTCAAGGCCCATGCAACGAAGACCGCGACGGGCACTACGAAGGCCTTCTCCTTCACGTGGGAGGGCGTGCAGAAGCCCGATGGCATGGACGCCACGGCCAGCTCCGTGGATGACGGCATCCTGTTCACGGCTGCGGCGGTCTCGCCCATGGAGTCCAACCTTCCGGGTGACATGCTGGTGGGTGCCAACACCGAGCACGACGCGGTCATTGAGCTCCCCCAGGGCTCCACGTTCGACCTCACGGGCGCCATCCTTGCTGCTTCCATCCAGGACCAGATGAACAAGATCGAGGCCGCGTATCCCAACACAGGCCACGATGACATCGCGCTCGATAACCTGAAGTTCTCGTTCGTAGCCACGTTCACCGTCCCCGATGGCATGACGCTGCCGGCCGACCTCGATGCGAGCAAGGTCACGGCCACAGACTTTGGAGATGGCTTCAAGGTGAGCGACGTGCAGGTGAGCGGCAGGACCGTGACCGTCACCTTTGCCCTAAGCGACCCCGACTCCATCAGGACCTACACGGACCTCGAGAGGGTCGTGGACGGTGCCGGCGCAACCGACGGCTGGATGAGGCTCACGGTTCCCGGCATCAAGATTGATAGTGACGCAACGGTAGGCTCGAACCTCACCATCGTCGGCACGGTCAGGGGCTCCTTCAGCGCCACCGCCGAATCTGCGGCTGGCACGCACAAGGCGTTCTCCTTCGTCTGGAACGCGACGCAGTGGCCCGATGGCAGGGACGCGGTGGCAACTGACGACGAGACCGTCCAGCTGACGGTGCGGCCCACCGGGGCGACCGGGCCCTCCGCACCCGGTCCCGACACGCCCGGGCCCTCCACACCCGGTCCCGACACGCCCGGGCCCGCCACGCCCTCCGCACCCGGCGGCGGCCCCGCCGTCACGCCGGCGAGGGTCCCCAACACGGGTGATGCCTCACTTTCCACCTTTGCCATCCTGGTGGCCGCAGGCCTAGGTGCCGTAGCCATTGCCGTTGGCGCACGCGCTAGGCGCAAGTCCGAATAACGCACGGGCCCAGAGCACCAGACCACAACTCCCAGGACACGTTGGTTGCCCTGGGAGTTTTTCTTTATCGCCCCGCTGTCACACCTCTATCCGCGGTAGTAGTACACGGCAATCTGCGTGCGATTGTGCAAGCCAAGCTTGGCGAGAATCGCCGAGATGTGGTTGCGCACGGTGCCCTCGCTCATGTAGAGCGTCGAGGCAACCTCGGCGTTGCTCATCCCGTCTGCAATTGCGCAGACCACCTCGCGCTCACGCTCGGTGAGACCGTGCATGTCGCGTTCCTTTCGCCGTGGCCCCGTGCCATCGGCAGAGAGCACCGCCGCACGGGCCAGCACCTCGCCCTCGAGCACGCTCTGCCCGGCCATAACCGAGCGCAGTGCGGGTGCGATAGTCGCCACGTCCTGCTTGATGAGATAGCCTCGCGCCCCAAGGCGCAGGGCACGCACGATGTAGTCATCATCGGAGAACGTGGTGAGAAAGACCACGCGCGCAGCAGGGTCTGCAACCAGGATCTTCTCGGCGGCACCCAGGCCGTCTCCGCCAGGCATCTGAATGTCCATGAGCACCACGTCGGGCGAGCATGCCGAGAAGAGCGAGACCGCCTCATCCCCGTTGGTGCCGCAGCCCACCACGTCGATGTCCTTCTCGGCACCAAGAATCGTCGCGAGAGACCTCACCACAAACTTGTCATCATCCACCACGATGATCCTCACGGTTACCTCCCCCTGGGGATGGACGCAAACACCGAGAAGCGCTGCCCGTCCGTCGCGACCGTCAGCGTACCACCCCGTCCCTCAACTCGCTCGCGCATGCCGCGAATGCCCATGCCGCATTCCTCGAGCCCAGAGGCTTCCCTCGGCACGCTGCCGTCGTTCACCACCTTGAGCTGCCAGATGCCCGGCATGCCGGTCGCCTTGACCGAGGCATGGGTGGCATGCGCATGGCGAGCGGCGTTTGTGAGCGCCTCGCGCGTGACGGCAACAAGGCATCGGCTCACTTCGGCGGGCGGCAGCGCATCGGTATCGCAACTCACCGTAACGTCTGCGATGCCGCTTTCCCGGGCAAGTCGGTTGAGTTCCACCCCAAGGTCGACAGACGAGTCGTCCAGCGCGTGCATGCTCTGCCGCATGGAGCTCATGGCCTCCCCCAGGCCCGAGGCAAGCTCGCCAAGTTCCTCGGTAGCCTGCGAATCGTCGCGGTGCACCACCTTGAGCGCCTCGACCTCGAGCACCAGCCGCGTGAGCAGGTGCCCCACGGAGTCGTGGATCTCTCGTGCGATGCGCGTGCGCTCGGCAAGCGCCGCTGCGTGTGTCTCGTGCTCGCGCGCGTCCTCAAGCTCGCGGTTCTTCTTGCTCAGGGAAAGCACCTTGTCAGAGAGGTCATCCTCAAGCCGGTGCAGCCCTTGGGAGAGCCCCACCTCGCGCCCGCAGCGCCACGACAGCGCCATGGAGCACCCCACAAAGGCGAGAAGGACGGTAGCGCGCGATACCGGAAGCGCACCCGCCACCCACGGGCATGCGGCAACGCACAGCCCAACCACCCACGTCCAACGCCAGCGAATGCGGGGCAGGTCATAGGCCACAAGCGGCAACGTTACCCAGGCGCCGGGGACGAGCGCTGCGGCCACGCACGCAGCGCAGCAGAGCCCGGCCGCAACGGCCGAAGCACACGTGTACGAAAGCTCGAATGCCGCACTTGCGCATACCGCCACGGCCACCGCGACCACAATCGCGGCAGACGCCTCGCCGGCCAGCACAACCAACGCCAGGCAGGCGAGAAACACAAGGCACTTGTCGGCGAGTCTCTCCATGAGGCAAGTATAAGGGTGGACAAGCGTGAACGCCGCGCGCCAACCCATGACAAACGTCATGGGTGTCTCGAAAACAGGTGACACCGGTCACTTCCGCCACGCGCGCCAAAACGCGAGACTTGATGCAGCACAGGAAAGGAGACCGGCCATGGAACCCCAAGTCCCTGTCGTTCGCATTACTAACCTGGTCAAGCGCTACGGCGACCTCGTTGCCGTGGACCATCTCTCGCTGGACATCGCCCAGGGCGAGGTGTTTGGCCTCCTGGGCCCCAATGGCTCGGGCAAGACCACCACCATCAACTGCATCCTGCAGCTCCTCACCCATGACCACGGTGAGATAGAGCTCTTTGGCCAGCCCATGCGACCCACAAGCTACGAGCTCAAGCGCCTCATTGGCACTGTGCCGCAGGAGGTTGCCGTCTTCGACGAGCTCACGGTGCGCGAGAACGTGGACAGCTTCTGCGCGCTCTATGTGCCCGACCGCACGCGCCGTCGCAAGCTGGTCGACCGTGCCATTGCGTTTGTGGGGCTCGAGAAGTTCGAGGGCTTTCGCCCCAAGAAGCTCTCGGGCGGGCTCCTTCGCCGCTTGAACATCGCCTGCGGCATAGCCCACCAGCCCAAGCTCATCATCATGGACGAGCCGACCGTCGCCGTGGACCCGCAGAGCAGAAACGCCATTCTCGACGGCATCGAGCGCCTGAACGCCAGGGGGGTCACGGTAATCTATACCTCGCACTACATGGAGGAAGTCGAGCGGCTGTGCAGCCGCATCACGATTATGGACCACGGGCGCAGCATGGCAAGCGGTACCACCGACGAACTCAAGGGCATGGTGGGCACAGGCGAGAAGGTCTCCATCGAGGTGGGTGCCCTGGACGAGCCCACGCTCGAGCGCGTGCGCGCCCTTCCCCACGTGCGCTCGGTGGAGCTTGCGGATGGCATGCTGCACGCACAGTGCTCCACGGGCGCCCACAACCTTGCGGACATCCTGGGCGTGCTCGGCTCCGCAGGCGTTTCCTTTGGGCGCGTGCTCTCGGAACCGCCCACCTTGAACGACGTGTTCCTCGAGATAACGGGACGCCAGCTCCGCGACGAGGCATAGGGGGCAACCATGCTCACAAGCTTTAGGACCTGTGTCATCTCCCTTGTGCGCGACCGGGCGCTGCTCGTATGGGCGCTCGCGTTTCCCATCATCTTGACCTGCATCTTCATGGGAATGTTCTCGGGACTTAACGATGCATACTCCATGGTGGGCTCTACGCTCGGCGTAGTGCGCGACGCCAACTACCAGGCCGCAACGGGACTCGACGAGACGCTTGGCGCCATCTCGGATGCAAGCTCGGAAGACCACATCGTGGACCTTGTGTACTACGACAGCGCCGGGAAGGCAGGGGACGCCGCCAACGCAGGCGATATCGACGCCTATCTCGCCGTGGACGCGGACGGCACACCCCAGCTGCACGTAAGCCCGGAGAGCATCGCCGAGAACGGCACCCTGCCGGCCTCCGTCCTCACCGAGGTGCTCGACTCGTACATGAGGGTACGCGCGTCTATCGAAAACGTGGCTGCCCAGAGGCCAGACCTCGTGCTCTCGGGTGCCGCCCAGGCAGCGTTTGGCAAGGGTGCCGTGAGCACCGTGCACCTGCAGGCAACCAAGACCACGCCCAACCCAGATGCGCGCTACTACTACGCACTTCTCGCGATGGCCGCGGGCCTGGGCGCAACGGCAGCGATGGTCTCCGTAAGGGGGCTTCTGCCCACGGCAGGGGCGCTTGGTGCGCGTCAGTCCCTTGCGGCCACACCGCGCTGGCGCATGCTCGTAGGCACGCTCCTCGGCACGTGGCTCTGCCAGTTTGCGTGCATGCTCGCCGCGCTCGCGTTCATGCGCTTTGTGGCCAAGGTTGACTTTGGGGGCAATGGCGCGCTGGTAGTGCTTGCCATCTTCGTCTCGACGCTTACGGGCTGTGCGGCCGGGGCGCTTCTCGGCACCATTCCTCGCATGGAGACCGGCATGGCCTCTGGCATCACGTGCCTGCTCTCGCTCTTCACGGGGCTGTACGGAACGGCATCCCAGAGGATTGCCGACCAGATTGAGGCCACGGCGCCCGCGCTTGCGCACGCAAACCCACTCTGGCAGATGACGAACTGCTTCTACTCGCTCCTCTACTACGACACGCTTGACGCCTTTGCCACAAGCTGCGTGACGCTCGTAGCCATGGCGGCGGTCTTTCTCGCCCTGGCATCCCTGGGCATGAGGAGGCTTTCCCATGAGCACCTTTAAGACCTATCTCAAGATCCTGTCTGCGCATAGGGTCTATATCGCTATCTACCTGGTCATGATGTCTGCCTTGGGCGTTGTCATTGGCCTTATGAGCGGCACGTCTACCGCAGAGGAGTTTCGTCCCACATCCGTAAGCGTCGCCGTGATTGACCGCGACAACACCGAGCTCTCGCAGGCGCTGGCGGTACATGTGGAAAACGGCAACAACGTCGTAGAGGTTGCCGATAAGAAGCGCGCCATCCAGGACGCAGTTGCTCGCGATACAGTCTCCTACCTGCTTGTTATTCCACAGGGATGGGGAGATGGGCTCTTGGATGCGGCAGCCGTGGGCACCGACGCCCCCTCTCTCGAGACGTACGTCTCCTACCAGTCCGGCCGTGGCAGGCTTCTCGACCTCGAGGTGACAAGCTACGCCAATGCGCTCTACGGCAATGCGGCCACACTTGGCGGCAATGCCGTAGAGATTGTGGACGCAACCGATGCCGCTTGGGAAGAGTCCGCCGAGACAAGCGTTGTCCAGCAGGCCACAACTCCCCTGCCCGAGTCCTTGCACGTTGCCGCCGAGTTCGCCTCCTATCCCCTCTTTGCCAGCGTGACTGTGTGCATTGCCGTTCTCATGGCGTCAATCAACCAGGAGCCCGTGCTGCGACGTTGGCTTGCCTCCCCGGAGCACGCACGCAATCGCAGCCTCTCCCTGCTTGCGGCATGCGTGACCGTGGCCCTTGTCGCCTGGGCGTGGAACTTTGGGCTGCAGGTCGTTGTGCTGGGGGCAGACGCGGTTCAGAGCTCTCCTGTGCAGATGGCGCTGATGGGTTTTGCCCTGCTCGTCTACTCGCTGGTCTCGGCGGCGGCAGGCTTTCTCGTGGGCCAGCTGGGGTGCAGCGAGAACGCCTCCAACGCGATTGCGAACATTTTTGGCATGCTGCTGTCATTTCTCGGCGGTGCGTGGACGGGACTGGCGATTCTTCCAGACTCCATCATTGCCATAGCGCACTTTGTTCCCTCGTACTGGACGGAGCGAGCGCTCGAGGGGGCGGCGGCCATGGGGTCCGTCTCGCTTGAGAGCGTGACGACCCTGCTGGGAGACATTGGGATCTGCGCGCTGTTTGGGGTTGCGGTTCTTCTCGTGGGGATGGCCGTGGGACGCAGCCGGGGCCGTACGCAGGCCGCGTAGAGGGGCGAGGTTGCCGGCGGTGCCACAACGCACGTGTGCGTACGCACACGTGGACGACTTTCTGCCAGTTTGGCCCTTCTTGGGACCTTGGGTGGCAACAAGCGGGAGTTGTGCGTACGCACGAAGCCCACCTGTTGACAGGTCTTTCTCAGCCAACTGGCCAAACGTGAAGCCGCTGTCAGAAAACCGCAATCGAGCGTACGCACGACGGCTATCTTCTGCCCAATCGGCCGCTCCAAGCCTCCCACCTGGCAGCAAGTCTACTTCGTGCGTACGCACGATAGCCACTTGTTGCCACGCACGCCGCCAAGCCCTACAGCTCCCCTGCCCTCAGACGCACGATCGTGCGAGCAACACCGTCCTCCTCGTTTGTCTCGCACACAAGCCCGGCACACGCCCGTGCCTCAGCCGTACCGTTCCCCATCGCCACGCCCAGGCCTGCCGCCTCAAGCATGGGCACGTCGTTTGCGGCGTCACCAAAGGCAATCGTGCGGGAGGGGTCGATGCCCCGCAGCTCACAGAGGTCGTGGATGGACATCGCCTTTGTGATGCCACCCGCATTCAGCTCGACGAGAATGTCCGAGGACGTCGACACGTGCATCGAAGGGAGCCTCTGCGAAAGCGCGTCGCGCACGGCAGGCGTCACCGCAGGGTCGCAAATGAAGAGCAGCTTGTCCACGGCTTCGTTCTGTCCAACTGCACGTGCCCCTCCCTCTTCGGAGCACGTCTTCACGATGCCCTCCTCGCGCACGATCCTGGGGTCTTCCCTCGAGTCCACAAACCAGTGACGCGCCGTGAACACGCAGCAGGTCACCGCAGATCCAAACGAGTCCTTCACGAAGTCGGCAGCCTCGCACGCCACCTCCCTGCCAAAGCCATGCTCGGCAAGCACCTCTCCCTGCTCGTCCAAAAGAAGTGCGCCGCCAAAGGCCGCAATGCAGCCGCGCACAAGGTCGTTCTCGCAAACTATGGGCTCTATGCCCTGCGGGCTTCTCGACGAGGCAAGCACGACGGTCATGCCATCTGCCGCGCACGCATTGAGCGCATCACGCACAGCCGGGCTCATTGAGTGATCGCCCTTGAGGATGGTGCCGTCTATATCCGTGAACAGCGCATCGAACTTCATGTGTGACATGCTGGGCCTCCCCTTCTCTTCACCCAGCATGCTAGCGGAGCTCGGGGGCCAATCTCGCCTTGCAAGCAAAAAAGGTATGTTAGTACCATACCAATAAAACCAATATACGAACCAGGGGGCCCTTATGAATTCTCTTGACCTTCTCGTGCACACGAGGGTCGACCCGCGCCTTCCCAAACCGCTCTGGGAACAGCTCGGTCAGGGCATCCGCCAGCTCATTGCCGCAGGAGCCCTACTCCCCGGAGACCGTCTCCCCTCGGAGCGCACGCTCGTCGAGTCCCTGAAGATCTCTCGCTCCACCGTGCGCCTGGCCCTCGCCTCACTTGAGAAGGACGGCCTCGTCTCTCGAACGCGCGGGCGAGGAACCGTTGTTTTGGATGCCGACGAATCGAGCGGCTATGGCTACAGCTTCACTGCCGAGATGCGCGCGGCAGGGCGGGAGCCCTTGTCACGCGTCCTAAGGTTTGCCTGCACGCCCGCCAACCCCAATCAGTCCGCCGCCCTCAACGTTAAGGTTGGCACGGACCTTTGGGAAGTTCGTCGTCTCCGCCTGGCAGATGGCCAGCCTATGACCTACCATCGCATTTTCATCCCCTGCGGGCTATGCCCTAGCCTGTCATCCTCAGACGCGGAAGCATCCATACAAAGGGCGCTTGCCGAGAAGAGTGGGCTGACCCCAGCCTCGATGGATGGTGCCTACGAGGCAATTCAGCTGGACGCCACAGAGGCACGCCTTCTCAAGACGCGCAGTGGTGCCCCTGCCCTGAGGCTCGTGCGGGTGAACTACACCTCGGCAGGCGTCCCTTATGAGCTCGCCTACATCACTTCGAGAGCAGATCGCTACAAGCTGGTGGTGCACTACGACGGGACATCGGCAAGCTTCCGCAAGGCGCTCTGCTAAAAGAGCGGGCCATCTCGGCACTTTTCTTGCGCGCCGCTCGTTTGGACTCGACGCCGTACAGAGGAAACCATTCGATGGACGCTTCGCGCATCGTCCGACTTGGGGTATCCTTCATCCATAAAACGCGAGGATAGCCGAGGAGACGCTGGAGCGGCATGGAGGGCACAAAGGGAAAAATCGAGAAGGCCGCCATCTCCCTCTTTAACAGCAGGGGGTATGAAAATGTCTCGCTCAGGGAGATAGCCTCCGCCGCGGGCACCACGATTGGCAACCTCACCTATCACTTTCCCAGAAAGCGTGACCTCCTGGAGAGCATCATCTCCGCACCCTTGGAAGAATACTGGGCGCTCCTCGACACCTCGCTTAAGGGCGACGAGCTACTTGAGCGCCTTGTCGTCCTCTTTGTCGAAGGAGAACGCATGGCCGAGGCCTATTCCTTCTTCTTCAAGCCTGGCGTATCCGTAAGGGTTGGGCGCAAGGCGTCGGAGAGCCTAACGGGAAGCGACCTGTCAAAAGACCTCTTGGGGTTCTTCACCTGGGGACTCCAGCGCCTCCGCAAGGATGGCTACATCAGCCCCAAGCTCTCTGACTGGAGCCTCGGCGTCATGGCCTCGACCATCACGACGGTGGAGTCAAGCTGGGTGCTCGACGCACGCGCCGACCACACGAAAAACGCCCGTCCGGTAAAGATGGCAGATGCGCTCTGTGGGATCCTCCTGCCTGCCATAGCCGATGAGCACCGTGATGCCTTCGAGCGGATGTGCCGAGAGCATGGGGTAAAGTACTAGTGTCGCCATCCCGTTGGCAGCCCTTCTCACTCATTTCTCATCGTGTGACGCCATAGCCATGGGACACGCGAGCGGGATGCCGCTCGCGGACGAAAACGTGCCTTTCGCGCGCTCCAAAACGGTTACAGTACATTGTACTGTAACCGTTTGATATAACGAAGCTACTTCGTGCGTTGCATCGTGTCGCACGAAGGACATACTCCACGCGGGAAGGGGATCCTGATGAGGTACTTACTGCTCGTGAGTCACGGAACGCTCGCCCCCGGTATCAGCAGTGTGCTCGACATGCTGGTTGGCCACCACGACAACGTCCTTGTGTGCAACATGCCGGATGGCATGGGCGCCGACGCGTTCGTGGCAGACCTCAAGGGTGTGCTAGCGCCCGTTACCACCAAAGACGAGCTCGTCGTGTTCGGCGACGTGATTGGGGGTTCCCCTCTCACCAACACCATGAACGTGATAACCGAGAAGGGGCTTCTCCCCATCACCCACGCGTTTGGAGGGATGAACCTCCCCATGGCCATCACCGCCGTCATGGGAGACGACGTCCCCACAGACGAGCTTCTGAAGCAGGTCGTCGATGAGGGCCAGGCAAGCATCCGGGAGCTGGAGCTTGACCTTGGGTCCGATGACGACGAGGAAGACCTCTAGGCTCCTCGCCCTTCTGATGGCACGAGGCAGGCCGCGCAGCCTGCTTGCACCAGCAATCGGTCAAAACGCGCGAGAGGAGAAGGCATGATTTCGTTTGTTCGCATCGATGACAGGATGATTCACGGCCAGACGGTAACCCGGTGGGCACTCGAATATCCCTGCGACGGCATCATCGCCGTCAACGACGCCGCGGCGTCGAACAAGGTGCTCAAGGCAGCCTACAAGGGGGCGGCCCCAGACAAGAAGGTCTTCATCTGGACAAAGGAGCACTTCCAGGAGAAGGCCGACACCGTGCTCTCAAGCGAGAGCCGATACTTCCTCATCACCAAGAACCCGCTCGATATGAAATGGCTCCTCTGCGACCTCGGGTTTGTCCCCTCAAACGTGAAAACAGTCATCGTTGGCCCCTGCAACGACCGTCCCAACGCGGTGAAACTCGGCAACAACCAGTCCATCACCCCTGAGGAGGCCCAGGCCCTCGAGGACATCTCGAAAAAGGGCTATGAAGTCGTCTTCGCCCTCCTGAAGGACAACTCCATCGGCCCTTGGTCCAAGTTCCGTGACCAGTTTGACCTCAAGTAAGGCAGCGGCCTGAACAGGAGAAAGGAATCGTCATGGCAATCAACGCGTTTCAAGCGGCGCTTCTCGGCATCTTCGCATGCCTCGCGTCACTGCCGGGTATGGGCGGAACGACGATAGGCAACTACACCCTCGGACGGCCGCTCGTGGGCGGACTCGTCGTGGGTTTGATTCTGGGCGACATCACGACCGGCATCATCGTGGGTGCTGCCATCCAGGTCGTCTACATCGCACTGGTCACCCCTGGCGGAACGGTCTCGGCAGACGTACGCGCAGTCACCTATATCGGAATTCCCCTTTCCATTCTCGCCATTCGTGCACAAGGGCTTGACCCCGCCAGCGCCGAGGCAGCGTCGCTTGCCGCAGCATTTGGCGCTATGGTCGGCACCCTCGGTACCGTCCTGTTCTATGGCACCGCAACGCTCAACCTCGTGTGGCAGGGCATTGGTTGGAAGGCAATGGAGTCCAACGACTGGGGCAAGATCAGGCGCACCATCCCGCTTGTTGACTGCGCCTACCCCTGGGTGTCTCACATCCTGTTCTCCTTCCTCCCCACGTTTATCATCTGCATGGCCGGCGCGGACATGGTGCAGGTCATGAAGGACTACCTGCCCATGGATGGCATTGCGATGAAGACGCTGTTCACGGTTGGTTCGCTGCTTCCCGCGGTGGGCATTGGCATCCTGTGCAAGCAGGTCATCAACAAGCCGCTTGACTGGCTCACCTTTGCCTTTGGCTTCACCCTTGCCGCCGTCCTGCACTGCAACCTCATCGCATCCGCAATCATCGCGGTGTTCTTCGCGATGATCAACTTCGAGATCCAGCAGCTTCGCACCCAGCTCAAGAGCGGCCATGTCGCCCTTGCCTCCGGTGACGACGATGACGAGGAAGAGGAGGACATCTAACCATGGCCGAGATGACTAAGAAGATTTCCGAGAAGACCCTTAGGAGGTCCTTCCGCAACTGGATCTACGGCAACCTCACCTGCTTCTCCCAAGAGCACATGCAGACCTTTGGCTACCTGTTCTCCATGCTGCCCGTCGTGGACGAGCTCTATGACACAGATGACGAGAAGGTCAAGGCACTTCGTACCTACACCACGTTCTTCAACACCGAGCCCCAGATTGGCACCATGGTCGTCGGCCTCACCGCTGGCCTCGAGGAGGCACGTGCCAACGGCGAGCCCGTTGACGACGAGACCATCAACGGCATCCGTGCCGGTCTCATGGGGCCGCTCGCCGGTCTTGGCGACTCCATCGTCGTGGGGACCTTCATCCCCATCCTTCTGGGCATCGCGCTCGGCCTGGCGCAGGGAGGATCGGCCCTTGGGCCCGTCTTCTACATCGTTGCTTGGAACGCACTCATGTACTTCGGCATGAAGTATGCCTACAAGCGCGGCTACGAGCTCGGCGGGTCTGCGGTCGAGGCGCTCGTCGGGCCACAGTCCGAGGCGCTTCGCAACTCCATCGTGATGGTGGGCACCATTGTCATTGGCGCCGTGGCAGCCACCTGGATCTCCATCGACACCGCACTGGTCCTGCCTGGCCTTGGCCCTCTGTCCCAGGTGCTCTGGTCCAGCAGCCAGACCGTGACGGCAGAGGCGCTGCAAGGCGGCTCTGTGACACTTAATGTCTTTGGTTCAGGCATCTATCCCAAACTCCTCAACTTCGTGTTCGTGTACCTGTGCTGGTGGCTGATGACCAAGAAGAAGGTTTCCGCGACCATGGTCATGCTCATCATGGTGATCATTGCCTTCGTTGGTGTGCTGATTGGGTTCTTCAACCCTGGTCTGTCCTACTAGAACGTCGCATGGCGGCGGCGCGGATTCCCCTAGGGCGTCCGCGCTGCCCATTTTTGGTCGATCCCTCGTCTGCCACAGTCTCCTTCGACGTTGTCACGCGAGGTTCTCCGCACCTGAGAGGCAGGAGGTATGGAGCGCATGGATCGCTTCAAAGGGTGCTCCCCCGAGAGACGTGCCACCCTCATTGCCGAGGCCCGGGCACAAACGGACGCCATCCAGCGACTTGAGGTCTGGGCTCGGGCGGACTACGGCCTTCTCGCCCTTGGGGTGATACTTGGTTTGTGGCGCTTCACCTACAGCGGTCCTGCGTGGGCCGGCGGCGTGGGAATCGCGCTCGCCGTGGCGGCAGGTGCCCTAGCGGCTGTCTTCTATGTAGGAATTAGGAACGCCAAGCGCAACGTAGAGCATATCCTTTGCGCAGCGGGCATTGACCTCAAGACCGGAAGGCCCATCGACGTGGCAACGGGCAAGCCCGTTGCCGCCACAACCGATACAGGAGAGGGCGCGGGCGGCGCCAGTACCCTCAAAGGCCACGCCCCCACAATGGCAGACCTCGCCCAGGCGAAGGAAGTCTTCAAGATTCTCTACGGCCGGAAACGGCAATAGAAGCGCATTGCGGACAAGCGCGAGACGGTCTCGTGCAGCCATGCGGACCGCATAATCGTTTGTGCGGCTCAAGGAGATTGTGCGGGCCAGAGCGCTAGAACGTGACGTTGCCAAACTCCGAGAGGCGCAGATTGGGGTTGTGCTCGATGGCCCAGTCGAGATTCCAATCGCTCGTAAACAGCAGCAGGCAGCCGCCGCGCATATCCTCCACGCGGCAGGTCTCGCGCGTGAGCTTGAGCGTGCGCGCGTCCAACTCGTCCGGTGCGTTCTGAATCCAGCGGATGATCGAGTAGGGCAGAGGGGTCCTGCTCACCCCAACGTGGTACTCGCTCTGAAGCCGCTGCTCAAGCACCTCGAACTGCAGCACGCCAACGGCACCCACAATCACGCTCTCGAGGCCCGTGCCCAGCTCGCGGAAGATCTGGATTGCGCCCTCCTGCGCCAGCTCCTCCATGCCCTTCACGAACTGCTTGCGCTTGAGGGTGTCCACCTGAGTGATCCGGGCGAAGTGCTCGGGCGCAAAGGTGGGGATGGGCGGGTACTGCACGCGCATGCCCGGAGCGCAGATGGTGTCGCCAATCGAGAAGAGGCCCGGGTCGAAGAGGCCCACGATGTCACCGGCGTACGCCTCGTCCACGGTGGCGCGGTCGTCGGCCATCATCGCCGTGCCGGTTGCAAGCTTGATGGTACGGTCGCCCTGCACGTGGTAGGCGTCCATGCCGCGCTCGAACCTGCCCGAGCAGATGCGCACGAACGCGATGCGGTCGCGGTGCCTGCGGTCCATGTTGGCCTGGATCTTGAAGACAAAGCCTGAGAACTCGTTGCGCGAGGGGTCCACGGGCTGCTCGCCCAGCGTGTCGGTATAGGCAAGCGGGGGCGGGGTCAGGCGCAGGAAGTCCTTGAGAAACGGCTCCACGCCAAAGTTGGTGAGGGCCGACCCAAAGAACACCGGCGTCAGGCGACCGTGCCGCACGGCATCGAGATCAAACTCGTTGTCGGCACCGTCGAGAAGCTCGATGTCGCCCATCAGGCTCTTGTGGTTCTCCTCGCCGATAAGAGAGTCGAGTGCGGGGTTGCCCAGCTCTGCCTCAATCTCGCCCACCTTCTTGGTGGCGTTCGCGTGGCCGTCGCCCTCGAAGGCGATGACGCGGCGAGAGTTGCGGTCGAAGACGCCCTTGAAGGTGCGACCGGAGCCGATGGGCCAGGTCATGGGGTAGGTGCCAATGCCCAAGACGTCCTCGATCTCCTCCATGAGGTCGAAGGGGTCGCGCGTGTCGTGGTCGAGCTTGTTCACGAAGGTGAAGATGGGGATGTGGCGCAGCGTGCAGACCTTGAAGAGCTTGATGGTCTGAGCCTCGACGCCCTTCGCACCGTCAATGACCATGACAGCGGCATCGGCAGCCATCAGCGTGCGGTAGGTGTCCTCGGAGAAGTCCTGGTGCCCGGGGGTGTCGAGGATGTTCACGCAGGTACCGTCATAGGTGAACTGCAGGACGGAGGAGGTAACGGAGATGCCGCGCTCCTTCTCGATGTCCATCCAGTCCGAGACTGCGTGACGCGCGCTGGCCTTGCCCTTGACCGAGCCGGCCGTCTGGATGCTGCCGGTGTAGAGCAGGAGCTTCTCGGTAAGCGTTGTCTTGCCGGCGTCCGGGTGCGAGATTATGGCAAAGGTGCGCCGCGAGGCCACCTGTTCCGCAATGCTAGGCATGTGCTTCCCATCTTGTTTCTATGCAACTATGCAACTGGCCTCGCGTATTGTAGCTAACGGAGGGGCATGCGCGGCCTATTGCACAAAATGATGAGAGAAGGGGGTACGGCACTCGCCTCTCATTGTAGAGACGTCTTCAAATACTTTTTCTCGTCGCAGACACTATTACGTGTCGGAAATCGCCCGACAGCCCCAGGAGAAGGGCACGACGCCGCGCCTAAAAACGCGGCGCCGGGAGTGGAAGCCTTCCGACGCCGCCATGGCACACCATCTAACGAAACTTACATCGCAAACGGGTACTCCGCGAGGGTGTCGTATGTCTTGCTGTCATAGATCTGAATGGTACCCTCGACGTTCACCAGTGCGTCCAAGTTCGCGACGTCACTCGTACTGAACCATAGGAAGGTCTCGGCGTACTTTCCAGGCTGGATGGTCTCGTAAAGCAACGGGTCGACCATCTTGCCGTCAACCGAGAACGTCCCGTACTTCCCGCTCACAGTGATAGCCTTGTCCATCTTGTTCGTAATCTTGAGCGTGTAGCCGGGGTCGTCAGCGAAGTCGGTCGTCTTGTTCACAATCTCGATGGTGCAGATGCTGTCATCTGCAAGCGTGGTACCAACTGCAACCTCGGTCTTTCCGCTCTTACCATCTGAGGTGGACGTGGGGCTGGCGCTGGTATCAGACTTGCCCGTGTCACTATCGCCGCTGCCCGGTGCGGACACTACAGCCGTGCCCATCTCAAAGATCAGCTTGGTATCGTCCTGCTCAAGCGTGAGCTCGCTTCCATCAAGCTTGGCACTTGCCGTCTGCCCCTCAACGGTGAGCAAGGCTTCGGTCGGGCTCTTCACCTCCCACGTGCCGGACGTCTCCTCCCCGAACATGTTAAGCGTAAAGCTCTTGTCCTCCTTGAACGTAAGCCCAACGCCGAGGCCAAGGTCCTCCATGGACTTGAGGTCATCCTTGCTCAGAACCTGTTCGCTATCTTCCATGCCAACGAGCTTCCAATCCCCAATGAAGTTCTTGGCAGGGTCACCGCCGCCCAATACGCCACCAAGACTGCATCCCGAAAGCACCAAGCACAGTGCAAACATTGCGCTTAGCGCCGCAACCCACTTCCTCATGGACTTCATCCACACCACTTCCCTTCTCCCTTGTGCCTATGCGCCCAGCGCGCCGCCGCAGTACCCGCAGTGCCCACGACCTTCTCGCGCTCCTTCCCCACCTGTGTGAGCGCCTCCCTGACCTTTCCCGCCAAGCGCTTCGCCTCGTGGAATCCCATCGAGTTGCGCTTCTCGATCTGGTAGTCGTCCACCCTAAACGTGATGGAGTCGTGATAGGGCACGCTCACGTGCATCATAACATGCGCACCTCATGGCAGAGGGGTAAGCGATAGAGCTTTTGGGGGCTGGCATAGGCGCTGTCGGCGACGTTCTCGCCGATAGCTGGCGGGAGGACTACCTCTGTCGTGGCCCGCTTGATACAAACACCCTTGTTGCCAAGGGACACAAGAGGGCATCGTCGCAGGGGCGATCGTCTAACACCCGCGGCGAGGACAGCATCATCTCGAAGGCTCCATCATCGCCGTAAACGAAAGGCAGTACATAATCATCGTGGAGAAGGGTGCCGTAGTCGAGGCCTGCAGCGAAGCCGGCGAGTTTGTATTCGACACCTCGATGGAGCCGAGCCTTCTCTTCAGTGGAGGCGATTCGATTTGCGAGCGCATCCGCGCGTCTTTCGAGCGCGCACGCGCCTCTCTTTTGGCGGCGACCCCGGCAATGACCAGCGGATTTACTTCTTCAACGCGAAGGAGGTCCTTGGAAACAGACGTGCGCAACTCGGCAATCAGCGGGTCGGCTGATGCCCACCGTGCGGCCCATGAAGTGCGGTGGTCAAGTTGGATTTCCGTGCTCGCCAAACTTTTCGGCTGGAGCTAACTAAGTGTCAGCAGAGACGGCCTAACTTCCTCAGCACCCTCTCAGTGGTAATCTCCTGCATGAAAATGCGATATCGCACGGTTTTTAGAACTTCGCTGCATGAAATTGGCTTATCGTAGGGCCACCTTGACACAATGACATAAAAAATGAAACTACAATTGCATGGATATGGATATTCTCATCGAAATATTTAATTTCATGCATACATAGTTTCGACTTTGATATCAGGACGCCAGAGGGACCTTACGATAGCCCGATTTTATGCAACGTTCGCCAAAAACCCGTGCGATATCGCGTTTTCATGCAGGCTAGGGTGGGCAAGCGATGCCATCAAGGGCCTCGACCCTCTGAGTGCCTATTGAGGAAAGGCAATAAGAGGCCAGGCTACGGCAGGCTCTGCGCCCGTTGAATAGGGACGTCCGCAGTCCGAATCACTCCTCTCACAGGCTCTTCGGAAGTTTCTTATAGACACCCTATTTATGACTGACACAAACAGCATCGATAATAGGTTCGTCCTGCAGTAACTCACTCTGCATCCAATGCCATGCGCTTGACCTCATTCGTGGAGTAGAGAACGCCGTTGTCGTTATTGAGCGCGTCCTCATAAGCTTGTCAATCGGCTGCGGCCTCGACCATCTCGAGCACCGCCTCCCTAACAACATCGGAAAACGTTTCCCCGACAGAATCGGCATACCCCTGAACCCACGCCTTCTCTTCCAGCTCGAAGCGAACCGTGGTGACCTCCATCGCCATTCGTATTCACCCCTCCCACAAATCGTAATTCAAGGTAATACGTTTGCACCCGTCCGCCACTCCCCCGCTAGCCTTGGCTTAAAAGATTGTGTGAACTACAAGCTCATCCGTGCCGTCCTTCTTCGCCTCCAGCCTCGTGCAGCGTGCCATACTGGGACAAAAGACAGAGGAGGAACCCATGGCGAGAAGCACGAGGATCGCAGACACCACGCGCAAGGAACGCATCCAGATCGTGTCCGAGGCACTGGCCTGGGGCGACGACTGCGGAGACTGCTCGCTCGACGCCTGCGGTATCGACAAGTTCTACCAGCCCTACATCGACGGCGAGCTCGAGCTGGCCGAACTCAACATGGTCCGCGCGAGCACGACCTACGTGCTTGGCGATGCGGGTCGAGAAGCGCGTGGCAGCAGCTGCGTGATGTAGCGTGGTCCACGGGAGGCACCCATGCAATGGGTCGAAGACAGGCTGCATGAGCTTGCCGACAAGGATGGCAAGTATCGCGAGTTCAACGCACGGGTCGTCGCCACCGCCGACCCCGCTACCATGCTCGGCGTACGGGTTCCCAGGCTCCGCCGGCTTGCCCGCGAGGTCTCTCACTCGCAGGACCGCGACGCGTTTCTCGCTGAGCTGCCCCACCGCTGGTACGAGGAGTACCTGGTCCACGCCTTCGTGCTCAACGAGACGCGCGGCCTTGCGCAGGCCACACGCCTCCTGGACGCACTTCTCCCCCATGTAGACAACTGGTGCGTGTGCGATGCGCTCAACCCTCGAGCGTTCCATGACAAGAGGGGCCTAGCCGGCCAACCCGCGGCCGCGCTCATCCCCCTCGCGCGGCGTTGGATGGCCTCAGAGCACACCTACACCAGGCGCTTTGGCATCTCGGTTCTCATGCGAGACCTTCTGGGCGAGGGCTTTGACCCCGCACAACTGCGCATGGCGATTGCCGCAGACAACGGCGAGTACTACGTGCGCATGATGATTGCCTGGTACCTGGCCGAGGCGCTCGTGTCGCACGAAGCCGAAGCCCTGGCGGCAATCGCCTTGCCCGAGGTAAGCCCGCAGCTCAGACGCATGGCCATACGCAAGGGCATCGAGAGCCTGCGCGTACCCGAAAAGACCAAGGGCACGCTGCGCCAACTGCGTGGGTAGGCGCGGAGCAACGTCACCCATAGGCTGGGAGCATCTTTGTGAGCGACGTGTCAGCAATGCGTCCTGCACAGAGAAAGGGGCGCGGATCCAGTTTCGTGGACCCACGCCCCATGCAAAGGCGATGCATCAGGTCGTTTGCCTACTCCTCTGGAGTGTGGTTGATGACGGGGCTCTTGGTCTTGATGAAGTTGGGGATGAGTGCCACGACGACCAGCACAGCGAGAATGGCATAGACGCCGGTGGGCCCAAAGGCTGCGGCGGCGCGGCCAAGGGTGATGCCAATCACGCCAAAGTCGAAGTCACCAAAGGTGGTGTTCTGGAAGCCGAAGACGCTCAGAACCGGGAGCAGGAGGGCTGGCGCGAAGGTGATGAGAAGACCGTTGACGAACGCGCCAAGGGCAGCACCCCTGCGACCGCCGGTCGCGTTGCCAAAGATGCCGGCGGTAGCGCCGCAGAAGAAGTGGGGAACCATGCCGGGGATGATGAAGACGCCCATGGTTGCGCCGACGATGAACATACCAACCACGCCGCCGATGAAGGAGGCGACAAAGCCCAGGATGACGGCAGTGGGGGCATAGGGGAAGAACACGGCGCAGTCGACCGCCGGGATGGCACCGGGGATGAGCTTGTTGGAGATGCCCTGGAAGGCAGGCACGAGGTCGGCAAGGATCATGCGGACGCCATTGTAGACAATGGCGACACCGACAGCGAAGGAGAGCGCGCAGTTAAGGGCGTAGACAACGAAGTTGTCGCCTGCAGCCAGCCCGTCAACCACAGAGGGATTGGCAACCCATGCGACAATGGCGGTAAGCAGGTAGAAAAATGCCATGGTCAGAGCAGTTGAGATGGTGGTGTCACGCAGGAAGGCAAGGCTCTCGGGAACCTCGATCTTCTCGGTGCTGGTCTCCTCGGCATCCCTCTTGAAGAGGCTGCCCACGGCAGCCGAGATGTAGTACGCAAGAGAGCCGAAGTGGCCCATGGCGATGTCATCGCCATCGGTGACCCTCTCGGTGAAGCACTGGCCAACGGCAGGAAGCATGGCGCTCACAAGGCCGAGGAACAGGCCGCCGGTAACGATAAGGGGCACATCCGCGAAGCCGGATGCCTGAAGGACGGCGGAGAGCAGGCAGGCCATGAACAGGCTGTGGTGGCCGGTAAGGAAGATGTACTTGAACTTGGTGAAGCGCGCGACGATGATGTTGACCACGTAGCCTAGGATGAGAATCATCATCGTCTGGACGCCAAGGACCGTCTGCGCCATCGAGACGATGACTTCGTTGTTGGGGACGACGCCCTGGATATGGAAGCCCGTCTCAATGAATGTCCCGAGTGGGGCAAGGTTGGTCTGGATGAGACCGGCACCGGCAGAAAGCATGAGGTAGCCGAGAATCGGTTTCATGGTGCCCGTCATGACCTTGTGGGCGGGACGCTTGAGGGCCAAAAGGCCAACGAGCGAGAACAGGCCCATGATCCATGCGGGCTTGGTGAGGATTGACTCAAAGAACTTCAACACGACAAGAACTGCGTCCATCTGCATCTCCTTTGACCGTCACTTACAATCGCAAAATCCCGAGGGCCTTTCCCGACTAGGCCTTGGCCACAGCCTCCTTGATTGCCTCGAGGGCATCTTCGCGGATCTTCTTCTTGTTCACGTAGCTGCGGACAATCACGATGTTGCCGTGCAGCTCGGGGGCAAGCTCCTTCACGGTGATGAAAAGGTCGGGGTTCGCCGAGGTGGCACCGTTCAAATCCATCGACTCAACGTCGGCCGAGATGCCCTCCTCATCGCAAATCTCCTGTACCTTGCCGGCGAGCATCAGGCTCGAGCCGATACCGTTACCGCAGACCGTAATGATGTGCATGCTTCTTCCTTTCCCTCGGGCCCACTTTCGCACGGGCCGCGTGTCCATCTCTCGGCTCTCCCCAAACCGTCCCTCAGCTCTCCCTGAAAAAGGGCTCCAACGTGGAAATCACGTCGCCTGGCGTCTCGCACGCCGCAAGCTTGGGAATGGCCTCCTCGTCATCGAAGATCTTTGCAAGCTCGGCAAGGCAGTCGAGATGCTCGCGTGGGTTTGGGGCGCAGATTCCAATGAGGACGCTCACCGGGTCGTAATCCTCGTGCCCAAACCGAACGGGCTCATCGAGCGTGAGGATGCAAATGCCCCGGTCGGAGACATTCCCGTTGGACTGGGCATGGGGCATTGCCACGCCTTCCTCAAGCACCACGTACGGGCCGAGCCTTTCGATTGAGGAGACCATCGACTCCGTGTAGCTGCGATCGCACTTTCCCGCCGCCTCGAGCAGGGCCCCGGTCTGCAGCACCGCGTCTCGCCAGTCAGCCGCGTGGGCATGACAGCGAATCACCTCAGGGGTGAGTAGGTCCTTCAACATCCCAATCACCTACGGAAGGATGCGGAAGCCCAGAGCCTGGGCATCCTTGCTGAAGCCACGCACGGTGTCGAGCGAGTACTCGAAGAGGTCCTTCCCCACGTCCCTGCGCTTTGCGAGGATGGAATTCTGCACGGTGATGACCTGGCACCCCACGGACTCTGCCTGGAAGATGTTGAGCAGCTCACGCGTACTGGCCCACAGAATCTCGCACAGGGGCTTGGGCGCGGCAAGCTTCACGGCATCGGCGACCGTCGGCATGGGGTCAACGCCAGTGTCAGCAATCCTACCGGCGAATATCGAGATGATCGACGGAACGTCGGATGACACCGCATCGATGAAGTCGGCGATCTGCTCGCTTGTAAAGAGGGTGGTGACGTTGATTTTGATGCCGTCATTCGACAGCTTGCGCACCAGCTCCTTGGTGGACTCACCCTTGGTGTTGAGGGCGGGAATCTTCACATAGACGTTGTCCGCCCACGTTGCGATTTCGCGGGCTTCCGCCTCCATGCCTTCGGGGTCATCGGCAAAGACCTCGAAGGAGACGGGAAGGTCGGTAATCTGGGCGAGCACTTCCTTGGCAAAGGCGCGGTAGTCCGACACTCCACCCTTCTTCATGAGAGAGGGGTTCGTCGTGAAGCCCTGGACGTTGCCCTCTCGATACATCTCGAGCATACCCTTGATGTCTGCTCCATCCGCAAAGACCTTGATGCTCATGCTTCCGCCTCTCATCCCGAGCTGCATGAAGTTCAGACTTTTGTTTGTAATCTATTCGTTTATGTTCTGAACTTCAATTACAAGGGTGTAGTCTACACAGATGAAAAGAATGTGATTGATTCAACGTGATATAATCTGTATACGGCTTGTTATACGTCGCGAACGGTATTATCTATGCTTTGAGGTGCGATAACCCACTACTTTCGATATCGAAACTATATGATGAGTTTAACCTGAGAGACCTCGGGCCAATTCATCGGCAAACGGAAGGACTGATGACAGGTGCCCCCTGAGGAATCCTCCCCTGCGGAAAGGCAGTCGTTCATTCTCGAATGGCTTGACTCAAACCCAAGCATAGCCGTAAGCGACATTCGAAATAGGTTTGGCGTTTCTGACGTCACCGTCCGGCACGACCTCATCGCGCTGGAGTCTGCCGGAAGGGTCAGAAGGGTCCGCGGCGGGGCCGTCTCTCTGGCTCGCACGATGCTCATGAGCTATCCAGAGGAGCGCATCAACTTCAATGTCGAAGCCAAGGATTGCATCGCGCGTTCTGCGGCAGGGCTTGTCGAAGACGGCGATGTGATAATTGCCGACATCGGCACCACCGCCTACCAGTTCGTACGCCACCTTGTCGGCAAGAAGGGCATCACGATAATCACGGGCGACCTCTCGATCGCTCATTTCGCGAGCTTCAACCTCCCCAACGCCGAAGTCATGCTTTTGGGCGGGAAGGTGCGCAAGGAGCACCTCTACCTTGCCGGTGCCATGACGCTGGACTCGATGTCAAAGCTCTACGCCGACAGGGCCTTCCTGAGTTGTGACGGCTTCCACAGGGACCACGGCTTCACCGTCGAGCACGACTTCAGCATGACGATCAAGCAGACGTACATCGCGAACTCACGCCAAAGCGTCATGATGCTCGACTCCAGCAAGTTTGGTCGCACAAGCTTCTATCGCTTCTCGGCGCTGGACGACTACGACGTCGTCATCACAGATTCCGACGAAGAGGGGTACCTCTCGGGCGCACTGAAGAAATCGGCACACGCCCCGCAGCTCGTCATCGCAAGCAAGGCGGCGTCTGACGGCCCAGGAGCCGTCCGCGGGACCACCTCCCACACCATATGGAACCCCACCGGGGTCTTCTCGTAGAACGCGATGGCCCTCTCCCTGTCCAGCGCGTGCGTGCAACGGCGGACGGACTTGGCCTGCATACCTTCCTCTACATTTCGGCACGCCTGTGCCTAGGACACCAACACGCCGGCCAAGTCTGTCACGTGCCTACTTTCGGCTGGCCAGCATCTTTGTGAACGACGTGTCAGAATGGCGCGCCCACAGGACGTAGACGAGCACGCTCGCCACACACGCCAGGGAGATGACGGCCCACATGGCCGGGTAGCCCATCCCCGTGATGAGGGACCCGGCCATGCCGCCACCCAGGCCGTAGCCAATGTCATAGCCGCAGAGGAACGTGGAGTTGGCCGAGCCGCGCGTCTCGTCGGTTGACGTGTGGACGGCCATCGACTGCAGCGACGGCTCGAGGCCGCCGAACGCGTAGCCGGCGAGCGCCGCCGAGAGGATGTAGGCCGCGGTGCTGGGCACAAACGCCAGGAGCAGGAATGCCACGAGCATGGCCGCGTTGCACGTGTAGACGAAGGCGGCTTCGCCCCTCTCGTCCACGAGCTTGCCCAGCGTAATGCGCACGAGGAGGAGCATCGCCGACATCACGAGGAAGTAGATCGAGCCCGAGGGCAGGGAGTTCTCCGCAGCAAAGATCGCCACGAAGTTCTCGAGCGCACCGAACGCGAGCATGAAGGCGAGCATGGTCACTGTGGCGGGCAGCGAGTCCCGGTTGATGATGGTGCGCAGATCGAGCCTCTTCTTGGGCACGTCGACCTTCGGCGCGCGGATAAAGGCGAAGAGCACGAGGCCCAAGCCGGCAATGGCTACCGCCACGCCATAGAGCACGTTGTAGCCAAGACCCTCCATGAGCGAGAGGCCCAGCGCCGGTGCGATGGCCGAGGCAAGCGCCGTGGCCATGCCGAAGTAGCCCATGCCCTCGGCGAAGCGCGGCCGACAGATGACATCGGAGGCCACGGTCGCCGTGGTCGAGTTGGAGAACGACAGGCCCACGCCGTGCAGCATGCGGAAGGCGATCGCCACCGAGAGCGTCGGCACCATGACGTAGCCAAGAGGCGCGAGCCCCATGAGGACAAGGCCCAGCACCAGCGCGGCCTTGCGTACGCCGTTGTCAAGCCACCACCCCACGAAGGGGCGGATCACCACGGCGATAAACGAGAAGACCGCGGCGCAGATGCCCGCAACGGCCTCGGTGCCGCCAAGGCTCTGGATGTAGAACGGGAAGGTGGACAGGCTCATGATGTGGTTGGTGAACACGCACAGGTTCACCAGGATGATGAGCACGAGATCCCGCGTCCAGAGCTTGGGCTGGGCCCCAGCCTGGACGCTCGCGTTGTTCTGTTCTGACAAAAAGATCCCTCCTAGACAGATTGAGACGTCCGTCCAGCAGGGAAGGCACCGCGGGTCATTGTCATTACGGAATGCGTCACGGCTGGGCGGCGAAGCCATCAATTGGACTTACGCCGTGGGGCAGCTCATTGACGCAGGCGATTATAGCCGAGAAATGCGTTCGAGGGGCGTGGACGCACGGACAGCCCTCTCGGCAACCAGCCGTCCCAAACCGTGTTGATTTTGTCCCCAATCCCCCACGCGGTGCTAAGGTATCTCTCGCGTGTAGCGCAAAGCTGCTGCGACCAGATGCCACACAACGCCACCAGGAGCAGCGAGAAAGTGTAGTCAGCAAAGCGTGCGGTTGCCCATCGCGGGCAGCCGCACGCTTTTTTGCTGCATACCGTACCGCGACAGGCGGTTGGGCGGAGAGGAGCAGGAATGCCAAAGAACCGTATCCAGGGAGCCATCTTCGGGGTTCTCATGTCCGTCACCATGGCCTATGGAATGGAGGTCTACAACGTGGCATGGAAGATGGGAATCCCAACCATGCCCGGGGGCTTCTCCAACATGACGAACGACGTGTTCCTCGGCGCCCTGTTCGAAGCAGCCTACATGTGGATCTTCGTCTTTTTGTTCTCGAACCTATGGGGCACGCGCGGCGGAGCGGCGCTTGCCGAGAAGCTCGTGGACCCCCAACGTGACAGCGCATTCGTCCAGGGCGCCGTTCGCTCCTGCTGCACCGCTCTCATCATGTGCCCCACGATGAGCCTTGTTGCATCCATCCTCTTCAACGTGATCCTTGGCGGTATGCCCGTGGTGCAGCTGCCTGCCACCTGGGTGGGAACACTCATCAAGAACTTCCCCATGGCGCTTCTCTGGAACCTCTTTGCGGCAGGTCCCGTATCCAGGCTTACGTTCGAGAGGCTCTTTAGCCGCGTGGGCATGAAGGGCCGTACGGCCGGGGTGGAGCTCGAGCACGAACCCCACTCCGGCCTTGCTCCGGAGTACGCTGAGGCGAACTCGCAGGACTAGGCGCTTGGCCCTCTCGACGATCGACGAGCCGCACTACTTCGCCGGCAGAACCTCAATCCACTGGCCCTCGGGGTCGGCGATGAAGTAGAGGCCCATTGCGTGGTTCTCGAACACGATGCAGCCCATCTCCTCGTGGAGGCGGTGGTAGGCGTCGTAGTCGTCCACCTCGAAGGCTATGTGGGTGTCATCGCCCCCGTTGGCGTAGGGCTCGGTGCGCCCGCGGTTCCAGGTGAGCTCCAGCTGGAAGGGGGACGCGTCGTTCTGCATGAACGTGTTGGTCCAGGAGCCGTCCGCGGGGCCCGCCTCCCTCACCACGTGAAAGCCTAGGGCCTTCTCGTAGAATGCGATGGTCTTCTCCTTGTCCAGCACGTGCGTGCATCGGTGGATGAACTTGGCCTGCATGTTTTTCCTCCCTTGGCGTCTGACATGGCCCGAGCGCTCCTTATGCGCAGGGATGTCATTACTAGTTGAATCTTAAGACCTACTACCTGTCCATACAGTACTATCTATCGAGAAATCCCAAGTGTTGGGCCATGTCGGAATGTCATCTGGAGACAGAGAATGTCATCTGGAGACAGACCATGACGAAGGAGCGAGATGCCCAGGGTAGGCAGATTTTCCACTGCCCCGCTGAGGCCACGATGAGCAAGGTCGGCGGCAAGTGCAAAGCCATCTGACACCCCGGGCGGCGCCCGGGTTTCAATGCCGGGGACAGGACAGGCCCGAGGGCCTCTCCCCGTAAGGACGCACTAATAAGTGCTGCACTTTGGAACCCGAGACCATGGCGCCCACTCCCTTCGCGCCGGCGAGCCCATTCCTCGCATTCCGACTGCGCGCGGCCATGAGGAACGGGTGGGGTGCCCGGGAAGTCGGCGCACCCCGCCCACGCACGAACCAGCCGGCGCTTGCTGACGAGAGGCACTACTCCACCTCAGTAATGTACGGGGAGCGGGAGATTGGCTCCGCACTCGCGTTTCCTCTGGTCAGAGATTTGTGGAAACTGCTCCTTCCGAGACTGGGTCTCATACTGGTACGAATCATACTCAGGCTCGTACCGGGACCGCTACATCCTCTTCGCGCGCACCTCCTTGAGGATGCCCTTCTTGAACTGCGCCCGCGAGCCGAAGAACTTCTCGTCGGTTGACGTGGTCTGCTTGTCGCGGTACCTGAGGGCAGCGAGCTCGACCGTGCAGATGTAGTCCGCCGCCTGCCCGAGGCGGTAGTCGGCGGGCGACGCCTTGCGGAAGATGACCGCGTTCCTGGAGAGCGCGTAGTCCGCTGCCTCGTGAATCGCGCGGGCGATCGAACGCTGGCCATCGTCGTAGTAGACCTTGATGTCGTCGAAGCCCTGCAGGTAGACCATGTTGTCGAACATGAACTCCACGAGCGCACGGCGCATGCCGACCGTCACGTCGTCCGGCGTGGTGAAGCCCTTGGTGTCGAGCGTCAGGCACGCATGCCGGATGGGAAGGTGGCGGAAGAAGACGCGGAAAGACGACAACAGGCGCTTCCTCGTCTCCTCGTCCATGCCCTCGTAGGCCTTCTTGCGGTAGAGCAGTGGGGTCGTGTGCACCGGGATGTCCGGCAGGCCCCTCTCGCGCAGCGACCGCTCGTAGAGCGCAATCTCGCTGTCGAGCGAGTTGCCCTGCTCGTGTAGGACGAGGGCGAGGATGTAGTATGGGGCGTCCAGGCCATCGCTTCCAGATTCGTCGATGAAGATGCTGAGCTCTCTCAAAACCGCTCCCAAAACGAAAAGAGCCGGGGAAAACGTCCCCGGCACTTGGTAGCCCTCCGCTTGCGCGGCAGTAGCCAATCACTTTATACCACGGACGGGCGGCGCTGTCGAGGGGTCGCCATCCACCCACACGGTCAGAACCTGACTTCCGCAGCAGTTTTCAGAAAACATTACCTCTGACCTGCAGGCATGTCTTAATCTCCGTGATTATTCTGCATGTGGCATTTCCCACTTGGCAGCCTTGGCCGGGCAGCGCCCGGGTTTCAATGCCGGGGACAGGACAGGCTCGAGGGCCTCTCCCCGTAAGGACGCACTAATAAGTTCTGCACTTTGGAACCCGAGACCATGGCGCCCACTCCCTTCGCGCCGGCGAGCCCATTCCTCGCATTCCGACTGCGCGCGGCCATGAGGAACGGGTGGGGTGCCCGGGAAGTCGGCGCACCCCGCCCACGCACGAACCAGCCGGCGCTTGCTGACGAGAGGCATTACTCCACCTTGAGGGTGAAGCCCTTCCCCTCTTCCTTCTTGACGCCGATAACCATAACCGCCACAAGCGCACAGACGAACGCGACGATACCGGAGACAACCAGGCCGACGAAGCCAGTGTCGATGCCAGCAGGGTTGATGAAGCTCGGGAAGCCAAGCGGGCCGGAGGCACCGAAGGAGTACAGCTTGGCACCAAAGAGGCCTGCAATGGCACCGCCGACACCAGCGGAGATAAACGTCGCCCACATGGCCTTGGGACGTGGGATGAGCAGGCCGTACAGAGCAGGCTCGTTCACGCCGAAGACAGAGGAGATCAAAGCAGGAACATTGACATCCGCATTCTCCTGTCCACTCCTCGTGCGGGCGATGATGGCGATGCAGGCACCCACGATGGCGCAGCCACCTGCATAGACCAGCGGGTTAATCGGGTCGTAGCCATAGGTGGCCACGTCGAGGAACCAAAGCGGGATGACGCCCCAGTGCAGGCCGAACATGACCAGCAAGCTCCAAAAGGTGCCGATAACGAAGCCGGCGACGGCAGGCTGGAAGTTGATGAGTGCCATGATGATTGCGGCAACGATGTTGGACAGAATGGTAGTGACAGGACCGATGATGACGAGACCGGCAATGCCGCAAACGAACAGGGTGATGATGTTAGCCAGGAACGACGCGACCAGCGCAGGCAGGGCGCCCATGAGCCACTTGTGGAACTTTGCCGCTACCCACACGATGAAGATCGCCGGGATGATGGTGCTGGAATATGCCTGCATGACCAGGGGAATTCCAAAGATGTCACCGTATACCTTGGACTCGAAGATTGTGCCGGCGCCAATCGTGTAGAGCGGGTCCACACCGGTGAGCGCGACGAGCGTCGGGTACACGAGAACGCCACCGAGCGCCATGCCCATAACGGGTTTGAGTCCGAACTTCTTGGCGGAAGTCCACCCGATGATAAGCGGGAAGTAGTAGAACACCGAGTCACCGATGGCGGAGAGCACCACATAGGTGGAGCTATCATTTGCAAGCCACCCCGCGACGGAGGCGAGGGCAAGGAGCGACTTGATGAAGCCGCCGGCCATCAGGACGCCCAACACCGGCTGCAGGATCTCGGAGATCACTCCCAGCAGGCGCGTGAAGGGGTCCTTCTTCTTGCCCCTTGCGAGGTCCTTCTCGGCATCTGGGTTGTCCTGGACCTCGGCATTCTCCTGGAAGCCGCCAACCTGAACAAGGTCCTGGTATATGGCGTCCACCGTGGCGCCAACCACGACCTGGTACTGGCCGCCGGCCTGAATCACGTCGATGACGCCCTTGGTCGCCCTAAGCCCCTCGGTGTCGGCCTTGGACTCGTCCTTCAGGTGGAAGCGCAGGCGTGTGATGCAGTGGCTCACGTCCTTGACGTTGTCCCTACCGCCAACCTTCTCGATAATGGTCTCGCAGAGAGCCTGGTACCTCATCGTTCCCTCCTCATTGAGAAGCGCATGCTGTTCGGTTGTCTTGTGGCCGATTGGTTGTGGCTCCCGTAGTCGACGTTTGGGAGAATCGCCTTTGGACCCTTGACGAAGTGCCTTGTGGTGGGTCTTGCCTCTCTCCCACCCTCTGAGTACAAGTCTACGAAGCTATTTATTCCATTGCAATTCTGTATTTACTTCTATTTATTCTGTTATTGCATCCTGAATGACTAGGGGCAGCCCTAGATGCCACCCAGAAGCTTGGAGGCCTGCACGAACTTGTCGCAGATGCGCTCAGGCTCGCCCTTGGGAACCTCGGTGTGAGCCGTCTCAAACGACAGGCCGTACTCCCATGCGGGCAGGAAGTACTCGTGGTACCCATTGGTGTAGCCAAACACCAAACCCTGTACCGGGCACTCCTCGCGCATGCGAATGCCAAAGTCGCCCCCAAACTCGCTGGGGAACACGAACAGGTGAAACCCTCCAAGCGAGATGACCTCACAGCGCAAGTCCAGATGAAAGTCATCATGCGCGACGGTGTGGTACATGGTCTGCACCACCATGCGGTCGAGAGGCACCTGCGTGATGGGTTCTATGCGGGCGATGGCCTCCGCCAGCCCACTGGAAACGCGCTCCACCTCGTCAATGCCGCGCCCCTGTCGGAAGTTCTTGTCGCTACAGTCGCCCGCGGCACCCACCACCATGGCGGGAAAGTAACCGTAGGCAGGCTCCAGCTTTTTGCTTACAAGACCTGCCAGCTCGCTGGTGAGCTCCGTGCAGTCCGGACCGGCACATGCCGAATGCACGGCCCAATTGACCAGGCCTGCGAATGGGTGCCCCTGGGCGTCGCGGAACTGAACCACAATCACCTCGTTGTCTGCCAGACGGCCGGGCACGTTACGGTTGTCATAGAAGCCCGTCACAACCTGCTTGCCCATCCAGGCCGTGGCCTCCTGGGCGTTGGCGCGGCACTCCTCAAGGCAGTCGCAGATTGTCTGGACCATCCAATCGTAGTAGCGCTGATCGAACTTGCCCGTCCACCAAGTGCGGTGATACATGGCAAGCGACGAGTGATCGTGCGTAGCGCACAGCAACACGCAGTCGCGGTCGATGCCGTAGCGCATGGCCAGAACTGTCTTCACGTCCTCGGCCATCGCCTCCTCAAACTCCAGAACGTCCGCGCTGAACACGAACAGCTCGCGGCCGCCATCCTGGAACAGGAGGGCGTTGCCGAACACGTCATCGTGCACACCTGTGGCGGGTTCCAGCCTATTGGGCAGGTCCCGGTAGCCGATGAGGTAGATGTCCCCCTCGGGCGTCAGGTCTCTTCTCGCATGACCGATTCTCATTTGGAATCTCCTTGCTCTCCAGTGCGCCCGGCTTGTGCGGCCAGGCGTGCGGCCATGCTCTGCGCCGAGGCGAGCACGTCGCGCGAAATCGCAGCGTCAGACCCGCGTCCAAACCCAGAGTTCATGGCCTCGTAGGTAATCCTGTCGTATGCCTCATCGTCGGGCAAGTACTTGGCCCCACCGTTTACCAGGGTAAATACGCCAAGCTGCACGCCCTGCTCAGCCGCGGCCCTGCGCAGCTTTGACCCCAGGAGGCTGGGGACCTCAGGCTGCAGTCCCACCAGTACCAGGTTGCCCACGCCCAAGACGCTCACCGTCGTAGGCACGGGCCCTGCCGGCCGAAAGGCAAACTCCCTAGCTGGGGCCAGCTGGTGGAAATCGGCACGCACCTGGCCAGGACAGGTTGCCTCGTGCCACTCGGCAATCGGCCCCACGCCCGGTAGAGCCGGCGCAGCAAGCGCGACATCGGCAGCCGCGCGGGCGGCCCGGGCCAGCTCGCCACCCACACGTGACACCATCGAGAAGCCCTCATCGCGTGCGTCGTGCGCCTCCAGGGAGCCATCAGCAGCGACCCACACGGTAACGGCCTGCTCTGCCGGTGCCTGGTCGGCGGCGGTGCCCACCAGGAACATGGCAACTCCGCCAAGCCCTTCCTCCAGCGCGCGAGCGGCTTCTCCCGCAATGTCGCCAGACACGGCATGTAGCCCATCGTTGCTTGCAGATCCACAGAGCACCGAGGGCTGCACGTCTGCCGAGAAGAGCGTGGCAACAACGCCCCCATCGCTCGCGTCGCGTGCCACGAGCGCTCGCACCCCATGGTCAGAAAAGCCGTTTGGATCGCGGCCCAGCCACCAACCGGCAGGCGTCTCCACGTCGCGGTTGACGTTGGCCGTGGTAGACGCCGTACCCCAGCCGAGCGTGACCTCGCGCAACGATGCGGTTGCATGCCTCACGGCAGCGGTCACTGCCAGCCCGTACGCGTCACGCAGCCTTAGGTTGCGTCCGCGCTGGGCATCATCCGCAAGGTGAGAGGGGGTTCGCACGTGTGGGGCGCTAAACGTGTGGGACACGCACACCCACAGATGCGGTCCCGTGCAGCCGGAGGCCGTCGTTGCTGCGGCACGCAGAGAGGTCATCAGATCCGGCGCGATGGACGTTGCGTCCAGCACCACGATGCACACTCGCTGCGCACCGTCCCCGGGCACCGCATCCAGCACCAACGCACGTGCGCAGAGGGAGTCGCGCACCGAGCCGAACCCGTCGAACGGAAGGATCCCGTCCAGGTCCACCACGGCCTTGCCCCCACCAGCCAGCAGCATGCTCTTCTTCCCTTCAATCGTATGGCAGGATGGACGCATTCTGCCCGCCGATGCCGTAAAGCTCCTGAGCGTTGCCGGCCAGCACTCGCTCTTTGTCAACCTCGGATATGTCCAGGTCGCGCACGAACGAGGATCCGTCCAGCAACCACTCACGCCGCACGGGATAGGACGTGCCGAACACCACGCGATCGGCGCCTATGACCCTGATGGCGCACTCCAGGGCATCCCTGCCCCAAGGCTGGGCATGTGACATCTCGAAGTACACGTGACTGCGCAGGCGCTCGGCCAGCTCGCCATCGTCCGTCTTGAAGCGCTCGACGGCATCCTTTCGCTTACTCGCGTGGGGTAGCAGCATCTGCTGGATGGCGAAGAAGCCACCACCCAGCATGGAGACCAGCTATATGAAGTCAAGACCTAGAGACTGATTTGTTCGACCGACACCG